>NZ_DFTS01000025.1:76298-92573 GCF_002383015.1 Idiomarina sp. UBA4206 | reverse complement strand
GAATGAAACCTTAGGCTCAGCTGCCGGTAATGCCGTTGAAGTTCAGTTAGCTGTAGATTACTTAAGTGGGAAGCGCCGTGACCTACGTTTGCACGAGGTAACCAAAGCCTTGTCTGCTGAGCTTTTAGTTTCAGGAAAATTGGCGGGCAATACTGAACAAGCGGAAACCATGGTAGAGAAAGTACTGAGTGACGGAAGTGCGGCAGAACGTTTTGCTAAAATGGTTAAGTCATTGGGTGGCCCCGGTGACTTTCTGGATAAAAGTCATGAATACCTGCCGCAGGCAAAAATCGTTAAGCCTCTTATCGCTCCCGCTGCATACAACGGGCATTATATTAGTGGAGTTGATACCCGAGAGCTGGGAATGGCAGTAGTGTGTTTGGGAGGAGGGCGCCGCAAAGCAGATGATATATTAGACTTAAGTGTTGGTGTTAGCGGTATCCTTGGTATTGGTTCAAAAGTTGAATCAGATACAGAGCTGGCAATATTACATGCAAGTTGTGAATCTGACTGGAATGAGGCTGCTGAACGTATCTTAAAAGCGATAAGTTTTAGTACGCAAAAGCCATCCACTACTGGTGTTATCTATCAAAGAATAGCGGGAAATTAAGCATGAGCAGAGCCATTGTCGTGGTATTAGATTCCTTTGGTATTGGCTGCGCTCCGGATGCTGAAAAGTTTGGCGACGCCGGAGCCGATACCTTTGGTCATATCGCGGAGTATCGGCACAAACAGGGTAAACCTCTGCACTTGCCGAATTTAACCCGTCTGGGACTGTTTGAAGCTCATAAAGAGGCTACGGGATTTTATGCCAGAGGTCACAAACCTTCCGCTCTAAGCGGTGCCTATGCCTGTGCGGCAGAGATTTCATCGGGAAAAGACACACCCTCAGGTCACTGGGAGTTGATGGGCGTTCCTGTGCACTTTGAGTGGGGCTACTTTGAAGATAAGGAAAACAGCTTTCCGGCGGAACTATTAGCTCAGATAACAGAAGCCTGTGAACTTCAAGGCATACTTGGCAACTGTCATGCATCGGGTACAGAAATTATTAAACAGTTAGGTGAGCAACACATTCGTACCGGCTGGCCAATTTTTTACACCTCTGCCGATTCAGTTTTTCAAATTGCGGCTCACGAAGAGCACTTCGGCCTTAAACGTTTATATCAGGTTTGTGAAAAAGTACGGGAGCTTCTGGAACCCTATAATATTGGCCGGGTTATAGCCCGGCCCTTTGTTGGTGAAAATGCCGACACCTTTGAGCGGACCGAAAATCGCAAAGACTATTCGGTTTTACCGCCTAAACCGACGGTACTGGATAAGTTGCAGGAGAAGGGTGGAGAGGTTATCGCTATTGGAAAAATAGCCGATATTTTTGCAGGGCAGGGTGTTACTCAGTCAATAAAAGCATCCGGTCTGGAAGGGCTGTTAACCGCAACATTAAATGCGATGGAAACAGGTCCGGACAACTCACTCATTTTTACGAACCTTGTTGATTTTGACACCTTGTACGGGCATCGCCGTAACATTGAAGGGTATGCAAGTGAGCTTGAAGCCTTTGATAAATGGCTGCCAGTAATTGAGTCTGCAATGAAGCCGGAGGATATCCTGGTGTTAACAGCTGATCATGGATGTGACCCTACATGGGAAGGTACCGATCATACTCGCGAATACATTCCCCTGTTGCTGTCTGGTCACCATGTAGCTGCAGGCAACCGGGGTAAAAGACAAAGCTTTGCCGATTTAGGTCAGACCCTGTGTCATCTATTTGATTTACCGCCCATGGAAGAAGGGCAGGCTATAAAGTTGTAGAGAGCTATCCTTCAGGTATAAATACGGTAGCTACCATTTGATAACCATCCTTGGTTTGTGTATCGGTATAAGATCAGCGAAAATAAGCCGCATAAACCATTTTAACCACAAAGAGTGTCATTGATGTCGGAATCCAGCTTGCAGAATGAAGTCGCGAAACGTCGTACCTTTGCCATTATCTCTCACCCGGATGCTGGTAAAACAACGATTACCGAGAAGGTATTGCTGCACGGTCATCAGATTCAGAAGGCCGGTACAATTAAAGGGAAGAAATCGGGGCAGCATGCAAAATCAGACTGGATGCAGATGGAGCAGGAGCGTGGCATATCGGTAACGACCTCAGTCATGCAGTTTCCATATAACGATGCCTTGGTAAACTTACTCGACACGCCGGGACACGAGGACTTTTCTGAAGATACTTACCGCACACTAACAGCGGTTGACTCCTGCCTGATGGTTATTGACGGCGCCAAAGGTGTCGAGGATCGGACGATTAAGTTGATGGAAGTGACTCGCTTACGCGACACACCAATTATTACTTTCATGAACAAGCTTGACCGTGACATTCGTGACCCTCTTGAGTTGCTGGATGAAGTGGAAGACGTACTGAAAATTATGTGTGCACCAATTACCTGGCCAATAGGTTCCGGTAAGAACTTTAAAGGTGTTTATCATTTACTTAAAGATGAAACCATATTGTACAAAACAGGCCAGGGACACAGAATACAGGAAGAGACCATTATAAAAGGTCTGGATAACCCTGAGCTGGATGAAAAAATAGGTGCATGGGCGGACGAGCTGCGTGAGCAAATAGAGCTGGTCAACGGTGCTTCTAATCCTTTTGATAAAGAACTGTTTCTTGCCGGTGAGTTGACTCCGGTCTTCTTTGGTACCGCATTAGGTAATTTTGGTGTTGATCATATGCTGGATGGCCTGGTCGACTGGGCTCCAAGACCTCAGCCCCGGGAGACTGATCAACAAGAAAGCGTCAGTGCAGATAACAAAGATTTCTCCGGATTTATTTTTAAAATTCAGGCGAATATGGATCCGCGCCATCGCGACCGTGTCGCCTTCTTAAGAATTGTTTCAGGGAAATATGAGAAGGGCATGAAGATGAGGCAGGTGCGTACGGGTAAAGACGTGCGTATTAGCGATGCTTTAACCTTCTTAGCCGGGGACCGTTCGCATGTGGAAGAGGCTTATCCTGGTGACATTATCGGCTTGCACAACCATGGCACTATACAAATTGGTGATACATTTACTGCAGGTGAGGATTTTAAATTTAGCGGCATTCCTAACTTTGCGCCTGAACTTTTCCGCCGCATTCGCTTAAAAGACCCCCTAAAGCAGAAGCAACTGCTGAAAGGTTTGGTGCAGTTATCCGAAGAGGGCGCGGTGCAGGTATTCCGCCCACTTATCAGTAATGACTTGATAGTTGGAGCTGTTGGAGTTCTGCAGTTTGATGTTGTTGTGCATCGTTTGAGAACAGAATATAAAGTAGATGCCATGTATGAAAACATCAATGTTGCCACAGCGCGCTGGGTCAGTAGTAAAGACGAGAAGAAGCTGGACGAATTTCGTCGTAAAGCCGAGTCTAACCTGGCATTAGACGGTGGTGATAATCTGACCTACATTGCACCCACTATGGTGAACTTAAGCCTGGCGGAAGAGCGTTACCCCGATATTGAATTTACTCACACACGCGAACATTAAGGCTTATGAGCAGGCTTTACGATACGCATTGCCATCTCGACTTTCAGGCATTTGATGACGATCGGGAGCAGGTTCTGGAGAACGCTAAAAAGGTAGGCTTAGGGCGTTTTATGGTGCCGGGTGTCAGTGCTGAGCAATGGCCCCGGTTGCAGCAACTGGTTGAACAGTTTGCGAGCTGGCGTTTTGCGTTAGGTTTGCACCCTTGGTTTATAGAGAAGCACAGCCTGAATCAAATTGATGAGTTGGAACAGACGCTGGATAAACCAAAGGAACGTTTACTGGCGGTAGGCGAAATAGGGCTGGATGCCACCTGTGAAAACTCAGAACTCCAGCGTAAACTTTTCATTGAACAGTTGAAGCTGGCGCGGCAATACCGTCTCCCGGCTATTATTCATCACCGCAAAACTCTGGAGACAACGCATCCGCTGGTGAAGCAGCACGGCCCGGAGTCTGGTGTTATACACGCCTTTAGTGGCAGTTACGAGCAGGCTATGAAATTTGTCGATTGCGGCTATAAACTGGGTGTTGGCGGAGTAATCACTTACACTCGGGCAAAAAAAACGCGTGAAGCAATAGCAAAAGTTCCTGTATCTGCATTAGTGCTGGAAACCGACTCACCGGATATGCCGGTTTGCGGTTATCAGGGCCAGCGTAACGAGCCGGCCAGAATTGCAAAGGTTCTGGATGTTTTAGCAGAGCTTAGAGACATGAGTAAAGAGTCACTGAGTGATACTTTGTGGCAAAACAGTTGCGAGCTTTTTAGTGATGTTCCGTCTGCCAGTAGCGGTCACGTATCCGGTTAAAACCAAGCATAATAAATACGCCTGCCAACATAGCCAGCAGCAGAAGTAACTTTCCTTGCTGCATTAGCCCATTGTGGGCTGTCTGGCTTTTTTTAAGCAGAAGATTCTTATCAAAGACTACTTGTAAGTAACCACTTACGTTATCTTCAAGGCTTATTTCCTCTACGAGAACCCAGGGTTCTGATGCATCATCGGTTGCCGGCCAGTCAATCATCGATGCGCTGACCCCACTATGAACCAATAACTCACCAAAACGGTTACGGATTGTAGCTGCCATTACCTGCGGGTTGCTGGCAATATGATCGGTTAAGGCAGTCAAACGTTCGGTGTTTTGGTGCTCAAGCCAGTAATGCGCCTCATGCTCAGCCTGCTCAATCATTAATTGAGTAACTGACTGAGTTTGAGAGAACAGTTGCTGTTGAGACTGGACACTGGCAATATTCCAAACATTAATAATGATCAGCAACAAGCCGCCAGCAGTAGCCAGACGAAGCGCTCGTTTAAACATAATACGAGCAATCGCTTTGGTTTTGTTGTTAAGCAAGGTGTTTTTTAATCGATGCCATTGCTTAAATTCTGTTAGTTGCATGGGCCCAGCTCAGGAGTTTTCCGTTCAATGAAACACAGTTCCGGTTTAATCGTCTTCGACATGGATTCTACCTTAATTGGTATTGAGTGTATCGATGAAATTGCACGATTAAATGACCGTTATACTAAAGTCTCAGCAATAACGGAAGCCGCTATGCGAGGTGAAATTGATTTTAGTGAGAGCCTTAAGCTACGTGTCGCTTGTTTATCGGGAATTAAAGAAAGTGACTTAGAAAGTCTGTTTAACCCAATTCCATTTAACCCCGGCGCATCAGAATTACTGCTTTCGTTGCAAAATAGAGGCTGGAAAACTGCCTTAGTTTCCGGTGGCTTCACATGGTTTGCTGATAAAGTACAGAAGGCACTCAAACTGGATGCCGTAATGGCGAACCGACTTGAAGTCGTTAATGGTTGTTTATCGGGGAAAGTTCTGGGAAGTATTGTTGATGCAAAAATGAAAGCACAACAGCTGGAAATACTTGCTGACAAGTGGAACATTCCACGGGAAAGAACGGTAGCTGTTGGTGACGGCGCTAACGATGCCCCTATGCTTGAAACTGCAGCAATTGGTATTGCTTACAATGCAAAGCCTGCTTTGCAGGCTGTTGCGGATTACTCCATAAATTCAAACAGTCTACTTGAGATCATTCCGTGTCTGCAGCATTCAAAACTTATTGAGCCAGGTGTTTAGCCGTTCTTGTTGCTCTTCAATTGTATTGGTATCAGGCAGGGCAAACTCGAGTAAGCTTTCAGTAACATCAACGGTATCGGCAATGGCATAGACTTGCCACAAGTCTTCTTCTATTTCCTGTGCCCGGTAAGCCGCGTACCGGCTAATGTAGTTAAGTTCGGCCTGAATAAATTGAGTATCAGGTTTCCCGGTTCTTGATAAAGTAACCGTTACTGCGCGGAAGATAGAATTAGGCAAGCATTGCTCAATAAAAGATTCAATGGCGTGGTTGTCGTTACTTTCCAGCCATTGAGTTTGAACAATATCTTCACCACTTTGGCGATAAAGACGTAATAACAGCAGCAATGTAACCGGTTCCGATGTGCGATCCATATCCTCAAGCTTTGGCAGTAGCTTTTCCGTTACTGAAGAGCCGCGCATTAACGGTTGCAAGTTTAGAGCACTCTGTTGGCTTCCCGGAAGTTTAGACAAGAGCCTGACCCAGTCAGACGGCCAGTTAGACAAACCAGCACGACGTACTGATGTTTTTCGTTTTTTATTTCGATAGAAGAAAATGGGGAGTGAGCCGGGGGCGTCACAATACAAATTGCGAAGACAAAGCTCCAGGCCGTTTATCGAGGTGTTCTCAACCTGCAGTTTTAATAAGTCTCTTTGCTCCCGAATTAGAAAACGAATGAACTCAGAACCCATATGCTGTTCATGATCGCCGTCTATCTTTAATCGTAATGTTGTGCGAGCGTCATCAACTGAAGCAATGGTATAAGGCAAGTGCTCAAGCTTTGCTTTTTTATACAGCTTCTTAAAGCCAGTCATCGATATTTCGACGTTATCACCTTTCTCAGCGGCAACCGGGGTATCAATCTGAACCTGCAAGCCACTAACGGAAAGGTCAATGATCATGCCGTCCCGGACATACTTTCCAACCCGAACGCGACAGCGGCTACGGTAGCTAAAACGTTTCTCACTGCGTAAATTGATAAACTCCAGCCGCGCCTCTTTTGTTCGAATTGGTACCGCAGGGGGGTGGGCAAACGCCTTCAGTGATGAAAGGTTGTTTTTGTCCAGTTCGGTATCGAAAAAGCCATTTAAACTGTCGGTAATATCGTTAACGACCCCCATGTACCGCAATGGAGAAATTGCTCTTTTGACCTGCGCGGTAGGCGGATTTAACCGGAACGGGACATTGATATTTTTTGGCACACTCTGCGGCTGCCAGGCCTGATTCAGGTCAACTGGGCGCAAATCAATTTGGTAGACTCGCCACGAGGCTTTCTGACTTCCAAACGCAACATAGGTTTCCCATAACCCGGTTTTCTGTAGCTCTTCAACCGTTGCTGAGTAGTTATATATTTTACCTCGTGCCGTTATTGAAAAGGTCAGAATCAGTAACCGTGCACTTTTTTTGTTGAGTAAGTCCTGCAGTAACCAGCGGCTACGACGGACATTAAAGACTGAGCCGAAACTGATTTGGTTCAGTTCGTTTATCCAGTTATTTAAGATGAACCGGTTGTTATCCGTGGTTAAGACATAATCGGCAACAAGTTGACGGTTAGATTCAGAAAAGAACACCGGAAGTTGCTGCATTCTGGGCAACAGAAGCTGTTCATGACCTTTAGTGATGATGGTGTTGTAGGTGTTATCGACATTGACTCGGTAGCGCTTTTTGTAGCCGTTGATAAAGCGGTGAAAAAACTTATCCAGTTCGGCAGAGTGGTAGTCGGGGTCACGGTTTAATTTGAGGTAGTGCTTGTTGTCAACTTCCTGTACACCAACAACGCGGTATGGGATGCGAGTATCGGGATCTACCGTGAACTCTTTTGCCAGCCCGGTAAAGTAGAGCGATACCAGTTCGTCGTACTGAAAGCTATGCTCGTCATCTACACGCACGCGCATGCCGGTAATTGAAATATCCGTTGTTACCGCGTTATAGGTTTTTCCTTTACTGTCTTCAAGACCAACTTCGATGGTAAAATTCATCCGTTCTTCGGCACGATACGGGTATTGACCAAAGTGAAAGGTTTCCAACAAGTAGGATTCGGCTTCATTATCAGCATTAGGAAAGGGCGATTGACCATTTAAAGGCTCGGCGTTATGGTCGGCTAAACTTTGGGCAAAAGCTCTTTCTTCTTCACGAGCCTGGCGCAGATGGTTATCAGCATCCAGAATTTGCTCGAAAGTATCTTGTGTGAAAACGCCTTTATAGGTTTCCAGGCCGCGCTCAAAAATTTCAATGGCGACATCGTCAAGTTGATGCCTGCGGCCGTTGTACTCGTAAGGGTGACATTCACCGTCTACTTGATTACGTAAATCAACGGTACGGTGACAAGGAGCCGCCAAACGTCTAAGCTCCATTTTTAGTTTGAAGCGGGTCGGACCATCTTCGTTTTCAGTTAAAGACTGAAACAGCGTATCAAAGTCGGTATCGTAAACGAGCGGCTTTAACTGATCGATAAGTTGGTCAAAATACTGATTAGGCATCGAAGTCTACTATTTTTTATAATTATTCTTGAGTAATACCTCATCATAAAACGAGAAGCAGACGAATGGCAAAAGCAAAAAGTGCATATGTGTGTAATGACTGTGGTGCAGACTTCCCTCGTTGGCTGGGACAATGCACGGAATGTAAGGCCTGGAATACGCTTACTGAAATTCGTTTAACGTCTAAAACAACCTCTAATTCGTCAGACCGTCGGGGCTTTAGTGGTATTACCGATGCCAGGGTTCAGACTCTTAACGAGGTCGACTTGCAGGAAGTCCCGCGTTTCAGCTCGGGTTTTCAGGAATTTGACCGGGTTTTAGGTGGTGGTGTAGTCCCCGGTTCGGCAATACTGATAGGTGGTTCACCCGGTGCCGGTAAGAGTACTTTATTATTGCAAACCCTATGTAAGTTGGCGGAACGTATGCCAGCGCTTTACGTGACCGGTGAGGAATCTTTGCAGCAGGTAGCAATGCGGGCACAGCGGCTTAATCTGCCAACCGACAAATTGCGCATGCTCTCTGAAACCTCGGTAGAAAGTATTTGTCAGCTGGCAGACAAAGAAAAACCTGCCATTATGGTCATTGATTCCATTCAGGTAATGCATATGGCTGACATTCAGTCAGCGCCGGGCAGTGTTTCGCAGGTTCGTGAGGCGGCAGCTTTTTTAACGCGCTACGCAAAGCAAAAGAACGTTGCCATTATTATGGTAGGACACGTGACCAAAGAAGGGCATTTGGCCGGGCCTAAAGTTCTGGAGCATTGCATTGACTGCTCTGTACTTCTGGATGGCTCATCAGACTCGCGCTATCGCACTCTGCGCGGTACTAAAAATCGCTTTGGTGCAGTGAACGAGCTTGGCGTATTTGCGATGACAGGCGGTGGTTTGAAAGAGGTTTCAAATCCATCGGCTATATTCCTGCAACGAGCGGAGGACCAGGGAAATGGCTCGGTTGTTATGGTGGTTTGGGAAGGTACGCGACCGCTATTGGTTGAAATTCAGGCGCTGGTTGATTACTCGGCTCTGGCAAACCCACGCCGGGTTGCTGTGGGGCTGGAACAAACGCGATTAGCATTATTACTGGCTGTTTTGCATCGGCACGGTGGCTTGCAGGTGTCTGATCAGGACGTTTTTGTGAACGTTGTTGGTGGCGTTAAAGTCTCCGAAACGTCAGCAGACTTAGCGTTGTTGCTTGCCATTGTCTCCAGCTTTAAAGGAGAACCATTGCCGCGCGAATTAATTGTGTTTGGTGAGGTTGGTCTGGCCGGTGAGATACGCCCGGTACCTAATGGCCTGGAGCGATTAAACGAAGCGGCTAAACACGGTTTTAAAAAAGCCATTGTGCCTGTCGGTAATGCGCCAAAAACGTCACCAAAAGGCATGGAAGTGATTGGCGTGAAAAACCTTCAACAAGCACTGGATGTGATGTAGTTTGCAGAAAAAAGGGAGCTTTATGCTCCCTTTTGATACCCGGTCTATTAACCAATAGGTTTGTATTTAATGCGATGTGGCTCCATCGCCTGCTCACCGAATTTTTCTTTCATGTAAGCTTCGTAGTCGCTGTAGTTACCTTCGTAGAAGACCACTTCGCCTTCATCACGGTAATCCAGAATATGGGTAGCGATACGGTCAAGGAACCAACGGTCGTGCGAGATAACCATGACAGAGCCCGGGAACTCCAGAATGGCTTCCTCAAGTGCCCGTAAGGTTTCAACATCCAAGTCGTTGGTTGGCTCATCGAGCAACAGAACGTTACCGCCGGCTTTTAATAGCTTAGCCAAATGCACCCGGTTACGTTCACCACCAGACAATTCGCCAATGCGTTTTTGTTGGTCGGTACCGCGGAAGTTAAAACGGCCAACATAGGCGCGACCATTAACTTCAAAGTTACCAATTTTCAGGATGTCGTTACCGTCAGTAATTTCTTCAAAGACGGTTTTCTTGTCATCCATGTTGTCGCGGAACTGATCAACACTGGCCAGTTGCACGGTTTCACCCAATTCGATAGAACCACTGTCAGGCTTTTCTTCGCCGCTGATCATACGGAACAAGGTTGATTTACCCGCGCCGTTAGGGCCGATAATACCGACAATAGCGCCTTTAGGAACACTGAAGCTTAGGTTGTCGATAAGTTGGCGCTTCTCGTAAGCCTTACTAATACCGTTAACTTCAATGACCTTATCACCCAGACGAGGGCCTGGCGGAATAAACAACTCGTTGGTCTCGTTACGTTTCTGATAGTCGCCACTTTGCAGCTCTTCAAAGCGATTAAGACGCGCTTTGCTTTTCGCCTGACGGCCTTTGGGGTTAGTACGTACCCACTCCAGCTCTTGTTTAATCGTGCGCTGGCGTGCTTTTTCTGAACGCTCTTCCTGCTCCAGGCGTTTCTCTTTCTGTTCCAGCCAGGAAGAGTAGTTACCTTCCCATGGAATACCATAGCCACGGTCAAGTTCAAGGATCCAACCAGCAACGTTATCAAGGAAGTAACGGTCGTGGGTAATGGCAACGACGGTACCGGTGTAATCGTGCAGGAAACGTTCAAGCCAGGCCACAGATTCCGCATCCAGGTGGTTGGTAGGCTCGTCTAACAGCAGCATATCCGGTTTAGATAACAGTAAGCGGCAAATCGCGACACGGCGTCTTTCACCACCCGACAAGTTGCCTATTTTAGCATCCCACTCAGGTAAGCGCAGTGCATCGGCTGCACGCTCGAGAATGTTGTCGATGTTATGACCGTCTTTAGCCTGCAACAAAGCTTCTAATTCGCCTTGTTCTTTTGATAGGGCATCGAAATCCGCATTTTCGTCGGCGTAAGCCGCGTAAATTTCATCGAGCTTAGCGAAGGCTTCTTTAACATCCGCCACCGCTTCTTCAACGGTTTCTTTCACCGTTTTATTTTCGTCCAGCTGTGGTTCCTGAGGCAGATAACCAATTTGAGTTCCCGATAAAGCGCGGGCTTCACCTTCGTACTCTTTATCAACACCCGCCATAATGCGTAGTAAGGTTGACTTACCGGCACCGTTGACACCCAGAACACCAATTTTGGCCCCCGGAAAAAACGACAGAGAAATATCTTTTAAGATGGTTTTCTTAGGTGGAACAACTTTGCTCACCTGAGACATTGAATAGATATATTGCGCCATAGCGACGTAAAATCCTTCCTATCAACAAAAAAGTTACTGCATAGTTTACTGTTATTTACGAACATCCCCAAACTTTGTTGCGCTGAACTAGGCACTCATTTGTGTTTTAAGGTAAAATACCGGACAAATTAAGACCATTTAATGATTTGGAGAGCTGTAATGCTGAAATCTGAGATGAACATTGCCGACTTTGATGCGGACTTATGGCAGGCGATGCAAGGTGAAGTTGAACGTCAGGAACAACACATTGAACTGATTGCATCAGAAAACTATACCAGTCCGCGGGTTATGCAGGCTCAGGGCTCGCAGCTAACCAATAAATACGCGGAAGGCTATCCGCATAAGCGCTATTACGGCGGCTGCGAGTTTGTCGATAAAGTCGAAGACTTAGCGATTGAGCGCGCAAAGCAACTGTTTGGTGCTAAGTACGCAAACGTTCAGCCGCACTCAGGTTCTCAGGCAAATACCGCTGCTTTCATGGCTCTTATGGAAGCCGGTGATACTTTCCTTGGTATGAGTCTTGCTCACGGTGGTCACTTAACTCACGGCTCCGGGGTTAATTTTTCAGGCAAACTCTACAACGCGGTTTCATATGGTTTGGATGAGTCCACTGGCGAAATCGATTACGCCGAAGTTGAAAAGCTGGCGCAGGAACATAAGCCGAAAGTGATTGTTGCAGGCTTTTCAGCCTACTCTGGTATTGTTGACTGGAAAAAGTTCCGTGAAATTGCTGACAAAGTCGATGCCTATCTAATGGTCGACATGGCTCATGTTGCAGGCTTAATTGCCGCCGGTGAATATCCTAACCCGGTACCTTATGCTCACGTTGTTACGACGACCACACACAAAACTCTTGCGGGTCCACGTGGCGGCTTGATCATTTCAGGTAGTGACGATGAGAAGTTACACAAGAAGTTAAACAGCGCGGTATTCCCGGGTAACCAGGGTGGCCCACTTTGCCATGTTATTGCTGGTAAAGCGGTTGCTTTCCAGGAAGCCTTGCAGCCGGAATTTAAAGAATATCAAAAGCAGGTATTAGTGAACGCCAACGCTATGGTTAAAACCATGCAGGCGCGCGGCTATAAAATCGTCTCCAATGGCACTCAGAACCACTTGTTCCTGGTTGACTTAATTGACAAAGACATTACCGGTAAAGATGCGGATGCAGCTTTAGGTAATGCTTTTATTACCGTGAACAAAAATGCCGTGCCTAATGATCCGCGCTCACCGTTTGTCACTTCAGGTTTGCGTTTAGGCACACCGGCTATTACCCGTCGTGGTTTTCAAGAAGCCGAAGCCGAGCAGGTTGCGAACTGGATTTGCGATGTTCTGGATGATATTTCTGATGAAAGCAAAATCAGCGAAGTTCGCGAGCAAGTAAAAGCGTTATGCGCCAGGTTTCCTGTTTACGGTTAATGAATAGCAGTTGTAAAGCGCACTTAAAGGAGTCAGGCAATGCATTGTCCATTTTGCGGCACACAAGATACTAAGGTTATCGATTCGCGACTTGTTGCGGATGGGGCCTCGGTTCGTCGCAGGCGTGAATGCAACCATTGCAAAGAGCGCTTTACGACCTTTGAAACGGCAGAGCTGATTATGCCGCGAGTCATCAAAACCGATGGTTCGCGTGAACCATTTAACGAAGATAAGCTGCGCAACGGTTTATTAAGAGCGTTGGAAAAGCGTCCTGTGAGTCTTGAGCTGATGGAGCAGGCAATCAACAAAATAAAGTCGAGCATACGCGCCACCGGTGAGCGCGAAATTAGCAGCAACTTTATCGGTAGTTTGGTTATGGAAAACCTGAAACAGATTGATAAAGTTGCTTATGTTCGTTTTGCGTCGGTGTACCGTTCTTTCGAGGATATCCGTGAGTTTGGTGAAGAAATCGCACGCCTGAATGACTAATTTATTAGAACAACAGTTTGACCATATAATGATGCACCGCGCGTTAAAACTCGCGCGGCGTGGGTTAATGACAACCCGGCCTAACCCGGCTGTGGGCTGTGTCATTACTGTCGGCGAAGAAGTTATCGCAGAAGGTTGGCATCATCAGGCCGGTGAAGCTCATGCCGAAGCTCATGCTTTGCGGCTTGCAGGTACAAAGGCAAAAGGGGCAACCGCTTATGTCACTCTTGAACCCTGCAGCCATATTGGACGAACTCCGCCTTGTGCCGACGCTCTTATTGAGTCTGGCATTGCCCGCGTTGTTGTGGCTATGCGGGATCCTAATCCCCGCGTCAGTGGTAACGGGATTAAGCGTTTAGAAGAGGCAGGCATACGTGTTGACGTTGGTACGTTGCAGTCCGCAGCCGAAAGTTTGAACCCCGGGTTTATTTCCCGCATGACACGACAACGCCCGTGGCTCACCTTAAAAATGGCGACTTCACTCGATGGGAAAACCGCTTTGGCGGATGGTCGCAGCCAGTGGATTACCTCTGCGGAATCTCGCAGTGACGTGCAGACTTATCGCGCTCAGGCAGATGCTATTTTGACCGGCGCAGCAACGGTTTTAGCGGATAACCCGAAGCTTACCGTACGAGTTAATCAATGGCCGGCATCACGACCACTGCCTGAACCATTAAAACAGCCAGTACGTATTATTATCGACAGCCAACATCGGGTGAATGATGATGCCCGGGTGTTTGAGTCACCGGCGCCTGTTTGGCTGGTACGCACAACGCCGGGCAAGGACACTCGGCACCCACATTGCCATGAGCTTATTATTGAAGCGGACAGAGACGGCAAAGTGTGTTTAAAAGCACTGATGATTGAATTAGCTAAACGTGAAATCAATCAGGTGTGGACAGAGTGCGGCGCTAGTCTGGCAGGTGCGATTATTGAACAGCAACTCTGTGACCGAATGATGATATACAGCTCTGGTCAAATACTGGGTCACCATGGCCGTTCGGTTATCGACATGAGTGAACCATTAGAATTAGCTTCAGCGCCAAGATTTAAAGTTATTGATCGCCGGCAGGTTGGCCCGGATCAACGCTTGGTAGCAGTACCTCAAACACAAGATTAAGGGTAAAGCGTTATGTCACTGCATAGCACAGAAGAGATTATTGAAGACATTCGTCAGGGAAAAATGGTTATCCTGATGGATGATGAAGATCGCGAAAACGAAGGCGACATTATTATTGCCGCTGAGTGCGTAACGCCTGAATCCATTAACTTTATGGCGCGTTATGGTCGTGGACTTATCTGCTTGACGCTAACCGAGGAACGCTGTAAACAACTTAATCTTCCGTTAATGGTCGATAAAAACAACGCGCCTTATGCAACAAACTTTACGGTTTCCATTGAAGCCGCAGAGGGAGTAACAACGGGGATCTCTGCTGCCGACAGAGCGAAAACAGTGCTGGACGCCGTTAAAAAAGATGCGAAGCCCGAAGATTTAGTTATGCCGGGTCATATTTTTCCGTTAAAAGCTAAATCGGGTGGGGTGCTTAACCGCGCCGGGCATACCGAAGCCGGTTGCGACTTAGCGCGTTTAGCTGGTTTTGAGCCCGCCTCGGTTATTGTCGAAGTGTTAAACGAAGACGGTACCATGGCGCGTCGCCCTGACCTTGAAGCTTTTGCTAAAGCGCATGACATTAAAGTAGGCACCATTGCTGACCTTATTGAGTATCGCTCAATCCAGGAAAAAACCATTGAACGTGTCGCAGAATGCAGCCTGCCTACAGCCTTTGGTAAGTTTCATTTGGTGACTTATCAGGACACGATAGACAAGCAGGTGCATTATGCACTGGTTCATGGCGATTTATCGCAGGATAAGGTAACGAATGTGCGTGTTCACTTACAGGACACTTTCCATGACACCTTTTTAACCGAGCGAGCTGCCAAGCGCAGCTGGCCAATTCAAAAGGCGATGTCTTATATTGCTGAACATGACGGTGTACTGGTTATTATTGGTCGTCAACAAACACCGGATAATATCATTGCACAGGTTCAGGAGTTTGAGGCACAGGACAAAGGTGAGCACAAACCTACTGCGTCAGCTTCAAATGCTTCTCGTAATGTCGGTTTAGGTTCACAGATTTTGGCTGACCTTGATATTCATAAGATGCATTTAATGAGTTCACCAAAACGTTATTCGGCTTTATCGGGTTTTGGGCTTGAAGTGGTCGACTTTATTGAAGATAAAGACTAATTAACCGTAACGCTTTTGAAATTCATTCAGCAGCTGTTGGTGAGTTGGCGTGGCGACGTCTGCCGACTCACCTGTTTTAATCAAGTAACCGGTTAATTGCTCTATTTCAGTGCGCCTTTGCTGCTTGATATCCTGCAACATCGATGAGCTATTTAGCGCAGTCTCTTGTGCAACTCTCAATACTTCCCGGTGGCACATCTTAGCGTCTAAGACTACGTTCTGAGTTTCAGCCACAGCAACGGCTTCGTTAACCAAGCTTACGATTTGCGATTGCCACTTATCCTCAAGTAACTTTCCGTTTTCGCACTTATAAATGGCTGTTAGTGGATTTATTACACAGTTAATTATTAACTTTAACCAGCGCCGCTGGCTAGTATTCTGCTCAAGTACAAGTGGCGGGAAGGCTTGCTGAAGGGTTGACCAGGGCTCTGGCTCTTCTTGCCTGACTTCGAGCCAACTGCGACCCGTGCCTCTGTGCTCAATACGAATAATACCGTTTTCGTTTTTGCTCTTAACTGCTCCATGAGTCGTCACCATAGGATGCAGATTAAGCTGCCTTAATGTCTTAGGTAGCTCAACCATGCCGTTATGACTCAAAACAATAGGCATACTTTTATCAAAACCTTCAAGCGCTGTTATGTGCTGCAAGGCACTACTAACATCAAAAGCTTTAACGGCAACAATGAAGACACTATTTTTCGGTATTAGTAATTGAGTTGCAGGAACTTTATAGTTTCTTTTCTCATGTGCGCGAACAAGTTGCCACTCAATAGTTGCCGCCCGGTTATGGCGTGATAACACAGAAACCGATTCGCCGTTATCGCATAACCCGCTGGCAATAAGCCCACTTACGGCTCCGGGGCCTAGCGTAATCCAGTGGTATTTAATTGGCATCACG
>NZ_DFTS01000025.1:75926-76239 GCF_002383015.1 Idiomarina sp. UBA4206 | reverse complement strand
CGAATAAGCCAAAGGAAAGCCAGACTGGGTATGACCATAACCGCGGTTAGTACAAAAAACAGTGCCCAGTTACCCTGCATAGAGTCGACAATAACACCGCTGTAGGACGCTAGCATGGTTTTACCCAGGGTTCCCAGTGAGGCCATCAATGCATATTGGGTTGCGGTGAAAGTTCGGTTACAGAGCAGACTGATAAAAGCAACAAAGGCAACGGTAGACCAGGCGCTGGTAAAGCCATCAATCAATACTGCGCTTAAAAAGAGGCTAGTATCGGGGCCGACTAACGCTATCCAGGAAAACATCAGGTTAGACG
>NZ_DFTS01000025.1:71547-75803 GCF_002383015.1 Idiomarina sp. UBA4206 | reverse complement strand
CGACGCCATAGCAATACCGCCAATCATTAAGCCTTTAACAATGCCCAGACGCAGGTTGACTGCACTGCCAAGTAACGCAAATACAATAGTCACCCACCAGGTAACGAGCTTGGAGTAGGTACCAATTTCTGCGTTTGTGAACCCAATCTCTTTATAAAAGACTATCGACATACGACCAAGAAAGGCCTCACCAATTTTAAACAAAAAGATAAAGGCAAGAATGGATAAGGCCAGCTTTACACCGTTTCGGGAAAAGAATTCGGCTATTGGCTGAACAAC
Organism: Idiomarina sp. UBA4206; assembly: GCF_002383015.1. Lineage (NCBI taxonomy): Bacteria > Pseudomonadati > Pseudomonadota > Gammaproteobacteria > Alteromonadales > Idiomarinaceae > Idiomarina > Idiomarina sp. UBA4206. The sequence goes on along the minus strand of NZ_DFTS01000025.1, from coordinate 75,524 downwards.
AGTAATAGAAATGCGTTCTTTCATTGCTGGCCAAAAGTTAGTCAGCTTTGTTTCTATCGTGGGATCGCTATGATAAGTCGTACGACGCACAAAGAGTACAACAACGGCCAGAGCAAGCATAACGCAGCCCAGACCGAAATAAGCATGCTGCCACTGCCAGTCAACGCCATCGACAATGAAAAAGGGTAAAGCACCTAAGCCGCTGTAACCTGTCCACCAGCCAGCTGTCGTCATTGCAGCCCCGGCATTTTGTAGACGTCCCTCGGTTTCAGCAAAAGACTCAATTCTATAGGCATCAATGGCTATATCCTGAGTCGCGGAACTAACCGCTATGCCCAGAGCAATAAAGCCGGCTAAGTGCAGATTGCTTGTAATATCCAGGCTCGCCAGCGCAAAGCATCCTGCGGCAATGAGTGCCTGACACAGAAATATCCAGCTCCGTCTTTGTCCTAACCAACGAGTCAGGAGGGGAAGCTTGAGGTTATCAATAAGAGGGGACCACAAGAAGTTAATGGAATAGGCACCAAAAACCGCTCCAAAATAGCCGATGACCGAGCGCGTGAGTCCTACTTCCTGTAACCAGGCAGATAAAGCCGAGCCAATCATCACCCATGGAAATCCGCTGGCAATACCCAGCACGAATATTACCCATACACGCGATTGACGATAAACTTGTAGATCCTGCCAGAACGTCGGTTTAGTGACTGCCATCAGTTTTGCGGTACAACCTCAATGCGTTTCAGAGTCGGCGGGTCAACCGGTACGTCGGCCCAGCCTATGTCATCACTGTAAGCCTGTGACTCTAGCTCAGCCATGGCCTCCAGCACTTCAATTCCCTCAACAATGCGACCAAAGACAGCGTATCCCCAGTCACCATCATCAGGATTGAGAGAGGTGTTGTCGTTTAAATTAAAGAAAAACTGACGGGTGCCGCTGTGAGGCTCTCGTTCCCGCGCCATAGCAATAGTCCCGTATTCATTTTTCAAGCCATTACCTGACTCATTGACGATTTTCTCGTAAGAGGGTTTGTCCTGAAAGTTTTTGTCATAACCACCGCCCTGAATGACAAAACCGGGTACTAAGCGGTGGAATATGGTGCCGTTATATTGTGCTTTTTTAACGTAACGGAAAAAGTTTTTAACCGTTAAGGGAGCAGCGTCTCGGTTTAACTCAACCACAATATCACCCATAGAGGTCACCATCTTTACTCGTGGAAAAGGATTATCTGGCTGAATTTCAGCGTGACTGAAACTGAGAAAGAAGGTAGCGGCAACGCCCAGTAAATACTTCGACCACTTCATGATTAAAAGTCCTCTTGTTCTGGCAGACGCAGTTTAGGATCATTGGCAATGTCAGACAGTATAGAGTTCAACAGTTGTTTAAATTGTCGTTCAATTGTGGCCTGAGCAGGTTTCAGACCGCCTGTTGAGCTGTAGGTTCCAGAGTAAAAGTTACTGTATCTACGATTAGCGCGCATTGCTTCGACTCGTATGGTCACACTGTGCTCAAGCTCGTATTTAATCGTGTGCAGGGTGGCGTCAACCAGCGCTTTTTCAATAGTGACATACCAGGTTAAGCCGTTGTTGCTGCTCGAGCCTGTTACCGGCTGCAGTGCTTCTTCAACGATAGCTGTTAAAGGTCTTTGAGCGGGCGCGAACTCTGCTTTATCTTCTTCTTTCTTATGACGATACAGGTAGGAGTAGGAGCGTTTATCCTCAACCTTCAACTGGTTTACTTTAGTATTAAGGCTATTCGTAACAGCATCAGCACTGATGATTAATGGATCAGGCTGGCTTTGACAGGCACTAATAAAAAGCGCAAAAGTAGCTGCAAGTATTATTCGAAACATATGATTTATCCTTTTTCCTGGCGGTCATTCACCTGACGTCGATTCGTGCTATGATACGATGAAACGGTATCGTCATAAAACACTCTATCATTATGAGGATACTAGCCGACAGAAGTAAAAGGTTTTGCCGTGACTAAATTTGCTGAAATTACCGGTTGGGGAAAATGTCTGCCACCGGCTGTAATGACCAATGATGACCTTGCGACCTTTCTTGAAACATCTGATGAATGGATTGTTTCACGAACAGGAATTTCTGAACGTAGAGTGAGCCATGTCGGGACATCTGAGTTGGCAACTGTAGCGGCGCGAAACGCGCTGGCAGCAGCTGACTTAGACCCCAGCGAACTTGATCTCATTATTGTCGGTACTTGCACTGCGGACGAAATCATCCCAAACGTTGCCTCGGCTGTACAGCGGAACATTGGTGCTAAAGACGCTGCGGCGTTTGACTTAAATGCTGCTTGCAGCAGCTTTTTATACGCTATGCATGTGGCGACTCAGTCGATAAAGACTGGTGCTCATAAAAAGGTTTTGCTCATTGGAGCAGAGCGTCTTACCCGGATTCTTGACTGGACTAAACGCGAAAGTGCCGTGCTATTTGGTGACGGGGCCGGTGCTATGGTGCTTGAAGCATCAGACGAAGAAGTCGGCTTACTGGCCAGTCATATTAGCTGTGATGCGGATGCCCGTGATGTCCTCAGCCTTGATTTTGGCTTAAGCTTTGACCGTTTCGGTTTTGACGGAATTATGCAGTTTGATTTTGTTGGCCAGGAAATCTTTAAACGTGCCGTAAAAGGTATGAGTGCTGCAGTAGAGAATGTCTTCCAGCAAACGGGAATGACAACCGACGATATCGACGCGCTTATCCCGCATCAGGCGAACAAACGACTCATCGATTTCCTCGGTAAAATGTGCAAAGTACCGAGTGAAAAAACGGTTATAAATATTCAGAAGTACGGAAATACTTCTTCAGCAACCCTACCTATTGCCTTTGCTGAGGCAGCTGATAACGGCATTATTAAGCCGGGTGATAGTATTATGTCGGCGGTATTTGGTGGTGGACTCACTTGCGGAGCCGGTTTAATTAAGTGGGGGCAGAGAGTCACGCCGAAACGACCTAACCAGATGGAGTTACCAGCCGGCGATAAAACGGCGCTGGAACTTATTGTCCCAATGCATGAAGCGACAAAAAAAGCGTGGAAAAACCGCGGTCAGTAGACGGTGACAGGAGACGAATTTTGAGTACTGAAGAGCTCGTACAGGTTTCACAAGATAACGACGTTGTTCGTATACGGCTAAATCGACCTGAAAAGAAAAATGCTTTTACTCAGGATATGTACACAGCGTGTAACGAAGCATTGAAAGCTGCGGACGCTGACAACTCAATTCATGCGGTACTTTTTGAATCCAGTGGTGACAGCTTTTCTGCGGGGAACGATTTAAATGACTTCTTAGCGATTGAGAACTTAGACGAGTCGGCGCCACCATTTAAATTCTTGCATACGCTGGCGCGTGTCGAGGTTCCTGTTGTTGCGGCTGTTAACGGGTTAGCGATAGGTATTGGGACTACTTTGCTGTTGCATTGCGATATTGTTTACAGTAGCGATGAAGCCGTATTTGCCTTGCCTTTTGTACAGCTGGGACTGTTACCTGAGGCCGCCTCTAGTCTCTTACTACCGCAAATTTGTGGTTATCAAAAAGCGGCGGAGTTGTTGCTACTTGGTGAAAGCTTCGATGCACAGGCGGCACAGCAAGCGGGCTTTGTTAACCATATTGTTTCGCTTGAACGTCTGCCCGTTGTGGTTGATGAAACGCTCGATAAGCTGCGTAAACAATCCAGTAAGTCGCTACGAATTTCTAAGCGGTTACTTAAGCAGCCGGCTGAATCTGTCGCTGATCGCATCAGTCGGGAAGCGACGTTTTTTGCTAAAGCATTAAGTTCAGATGAAGCTCGTCAGGCTATTGCGGAAAAGCTGCAGAAAAAGTAAGCAAAAGGTTAGCTGCGGGTTGTTTCGGTCGAATAACTGGTTCATAATGCAGCCCGCTTTGAATAAAGCGTTTATGGTGACTCTGCGGGTCCCCTCGCAACGCTAACTGGCGAACCCGGTCAGGCCCGGAAGGGAGCAGC
>NZ_DFTS01000025.1:64083-71438 GCF_002383015.1 Idiomarina sp. UBA4206 | reverse complement strand
TCAGGCCCGGAAGGGAGCAGCCGTAGTCAGGGATGTGTGTGCCGAGGTGTGGCTGGTAGAGTCGCCACCCAATTTTTATTAATCGCCGTCGGGGCGTTTCCTTCCTTTAAGAAAGTCCAGCGCTTCCGTTATTGCTTTATGTACTTGCATCTCCATGTCCAGTCGCTTTGAAGGTGGCAAGAAGAATGCCATATCCACCTCGTGTCGAATGTAGCGGGGCGGTAACTGATTAAGTACCAGACAACACAGGTCAGAAAGAAACTCCTGACTGTATTGTTTTTCTAATTCCAACTCTTCTATTCGGTCGGCAACTAAGCGTTCATAGTAATTGTGGATGTCATCGTCAAACTTCATACGTCTTTCCTTCTGTTAGTAGCTGACTCTCAGTATAAACATGATAGCTGGCTCTTAGTAGTTGAGCATGAGCGCGGACTAAACGATCTAAGTTACGTTGATAACCGCCTCCGATAACGGCAGCCAGGGGAATATCTTCACGCTTTGCAAAGCCTAGTACAGAAAGGTCACGTTGAAAAATTCCGGCAAGGCTAATATTCAGGTGGCCGAGCTCATCACGTTGATAAATATCAACACCGGCGTCGTATAAAATAAGGTCGGGCTTAACGTCCCGCTTAATAAACTGCAGGGTCTCCTGCAAAGTATCCAGGTATTGCTCATCGGACGTATGTTTGGCTAAGGGTTTGTCTAAGTCAGACTCAACTTTAGAGAACGGAAAGTTGCGCTCGCCATGGAGTGAGCAAGTAAAAACTCTGTCGTCATTAGCAAACAGAGTGGCCGTTCCGTCTCCCTGGTGAACATCGGTATCCAATACCGCGATTTTTAAGCTTGGGTACTTAAGCAACAGTTCATTACAGGCAATTGCCAAATCATTGATTAAGCAAAAACCGCTTCCCCAGTCTTTATGAGCATGATGGTAACCTCCGGAGAAGTGAATGGCGATACCACGAGTTAATGCCAACTCAGTGGTTAACAGAGTTCCTCCGGCTGAGGTTAATGTGCGCTGCAATAAGCTTTCCGACCAGGGGAAGCCAATGCGGCGCCAGAGTGTCTTTTCCATACTGTTTTGGCGAAGCTGCTCAATGTAACCTGAACAATGCGTACGGGCGACTTGCTGCCAATTAAGAGCGCTTGGTCTATGCCATTGGTGTTCTTTGGCCCCGTGCTTAATTGCCCAATTTTTTAATAAACGGTATTTCTCTATTGGGTACCGATGCCGGGGAGGTAAGTTTAATTCACTATATATAGGTGAATAAATAAAAGGGACGTCAACCTTCTTCATAACGACTGATCTTTTTCTCCAGAGTATCAATAGCCATTTGGCATCGGTTAAGTCGTTGCTGGGCTCGTTGTATTAACACCGGATTGTTTTGAGAAACGGCGTTATCCAGGTTTTCGGTCAACCGTCTTTCATAGTCTCTGTAAGTAACAAGCTGTTGATGCAATTGCTGAATCTTATTTTGTGCCGTAATGCGGCTGTCTTGTTCTTGCTTAGGAAGCTTATTAATACGCAATGCCGTGGTTAAAGCTTCCAATTGCAGGCTCAGACGCTCCGCAAGATAATACTGAGCTTGCTGACCTTCAGTTCTTTGAAGCTGAGCAAAGGTGTCCTGAGTTTCGGTTACGTAATCAATTGCCAGGTTAGAGCGTCTGCTGAAAAGTGATGGACTGAACCATTTTTCGCTCAGTTCGTTCTGTTTTTGTCGATTTTTTGCATCGATCTGCTCAGCACGCTCACTTAAATTAGTGAGCAGCTGTTCAATATGTTGTATTGACGTTGCATTTAATATCTCTCTCATGCCTTTATCTTAAAGGAATTTGGAACTTAGGTCACTAAATTGGGTCTGTCATTGAATATAGGTCGACGAATTAGTTGTTTAAAAAACGTTGAAATTCAAAAGTCAGTGTTGTTCGCCGATCAAAAAGTGATACTATTCTAGAAGGAGTAATATCCAGAGTTAGGTAGATAAGCACCTAAATTCAGGGTATGAAAAGAGTTGACGACAGGATGTTGTCCGAGAAAAAATCTGGAAATTACGCGACTCCAGATCCGTGTTCTACACTGGATATATAGCGACAGCTATAGCGCGGTTGACTCAGTTTACTTGGTTGACAGCGTATAGTCATCGTGGGAGTATTCATTGGTATTGCTGCATTTTAGGCAATAAAAATAAAGTGTAGAACTAGATCTTTTCGTCATTCAAACAACTGGTGTTTCGCGCCTTAGGCGTTGAAGCGGAAGTTAAGTCAAATTGGTTGGGAACTATGACCAAAGTAATCAAAAGAACCAAACTCGCTGCAACCCTGATGGGTGTGATGGCGTTTGCTGGCACCGGCGTTGCCGCTGCACAGCAAGTAGATGTAGCTAAGCTACAAAACGAAGAGAAGAAGATTTTGAACGCTGACGAACAGTCGCAAGAGAAAATCAACTCTTTGTTCGAGCAGAGCCAAGATCTTCTTATCGAGTATCGCTCAGTTGTTTCTGAGTACGAGAACTTGAAAGTCTATAACGATCACGTTCAGCGTTTGGTCAATGACCAAAACGCGACGCTTGAGTCTCTTCAGAAACAAATTGATGGAATCGAACGCACTAAGCAGGGCGTTGTTCCTTTGATGTATGAAATGATTGATTCGCTTGAACAGTTCGTGAAATTGGACATTCCAATTCACCGTGAAAAGCGTATGGATCGTGTTGAGCGCCTGCGTGACATCATGGACAGCTCAAGTGTTTCTACATCAGAGCAGTTCCGCCAAATCATCGAAGCTTATCAGACCGAAATGGACTACGGTTCAGGTTTGATTTCTTACCAGGGCAACCTGGAAATTGATGGTAAGGAAATTGCTGTTGATTATTTCCACATGGGTCGTGTTGCTTTCTTAGCACAGTCTTTAGACTTGAAAAATGCTTGGATCTACAACAACGAAACCGATGAGTGGACTGCTTTGGAAGACGAATTTATCCGTCCTCTGACCCAAGCGATTCGTATGTCTCGTAAGCAACTTGCTTACGATCTGGTGAAACTTCCAGTATTCGCAGCGGAGAGTGCAGAATGAATAAATTAGTTAAATCGTTAATGATTGCAGCAGCAGTCACCCTTTCTGCCGGTACGACTCTCGCTGCACAGGCTCAGGATGAAACTGAAGCTAAGAACCTTAATGAGCTGCTACAGCTTGTTGAGAAAAATCGTGTTTCTTCTCGTGAACTTAACGCTGAACGTGAGCGTGAGTTTACAGCTGCCCGTGCCGATAAGCAGGCTTTGCTTAACCAGGCTAAGCAGGAGCTAGAGGAAGAGAAAGCTCGGGGCAAACGTTTACAGGAAGAGTTTTCTGAAAACGAAGTCCAGCTGGCTAATAAAGAACAGGAACTTGAGAACGCCAAAGGCACCTTAGGTGAAATGTTCGGTGTTGTTCGTGGTGCAGCGACAGAAACTATCGGTCGTGTTGCAACGTCAATTGTTAGTGCGCAGTACCCAGGCCGTGAAGACGTCTTGGAGAGTTTATCTGAAGCAAAAGAACTTCCTACTCTGGAAGAACTTGAAGAGCTTTGGAAAGCGCTTCTGACTGAAATGGTCGAATCGGGTAAAGTGGTTAAATTTAATACTGATGTTACCCTTCTAGACGGTGGAACTGAAAACCGTGAAGTGGTTCGCGTTGGTACCTTTAACTTGATTTCAGGCGATCAGTACCTGGTTTATAACGACACAACTGAACAAGTTCAGCCGTTAGGTCGTCAACCGGAGGGTGCTGCAACTTCACAAGCTGAAGAGTTTACTAGTACAGAAGAAGGTTACGAAGGTGTATACCTTGATCCTTCAAAAGGTCAGATTCTTAGTCTGTTGACGGGAAAGAAGACTCTAGAAGAGCATTATCACTCGGGTGATACTGTTGGTTATGTTATTACTGCGGTATTAATTCTGGGTCTGTTAATTTCTGTATTCAAGTTGGTTACCTTGACAGCAGCTGCCGGAAAAATCCGTTCTCAGTTGAAGAATCCTGAACAGCCTAAAGACAATAACGCATTAGGTCGTATTCTTAAGGTTTACCAAGAGAATAAGAACGCTGATGTTGAAAACTTAGAGCTTAAACTGGACGAAGCTATTCTGCGCGAAACACCGAAAGTTGAAAGTGGCATTAATGTCATCAAGATTCTTGCGGCTATCGCACCGCTGCTTGGTCTGTTAGGTACAGTTGTTGGTATGATTGGTACTTTCCAGTCGATTACACTGTTTGGTACCGGTGATCCGAAGATCATGGCAGGTGACATCTCTATGGCGTTGGTAACAACCGCTATGGGTCTGATCGCTGCTATACCATTGATTTTGGCTCACAGTATTGTGGCTGCTCGCGGCAAGTCTATTGTTCATATTTTGGATGAGCAAGCAGCGGGTATCGTAGCCTCGCACTCGGAGAAGGAGTAACCCATGCTTTACCTGATGGAACTTTGGGAATCTATCAGGGATTTTCTGGCTACCGGTGGCGATGTCTTGTACATCGTCATGGGGGTGCTCTTTCTAATGTGGGTACTGATGATTGAGCGTTATTGGTACCTTACAGGTGCGTTCCCTAAATTTCGTAAAGAAATTATTGCGAAATGGGATGCCCGTAAGGACACCACCTCATGGTACGCCCATAGAATCCGTGAAGCATGGATTTCCGAAGCGAACGAAAAACTGAATGCACGTATTCTGTTGATAAAAACTTGTGTTGCCTTATGTCCGCTGGTCGGACTGTTGGGTACCGTGACAGGTATGATTACGGTGTTTGAAATCATGGCAGTACAAGGGACGGGTAATCCTCGTCTGATGGCATCGGGTATTTCGATGGCGACTATCCCGACAATGGCGGGAATGGTTGCAGCGTTATCCGGTATGTTTTTCGCGACACGTCTTGAGAGTAAAGTGCGTAGAGCGAAAGAAGGCCTTGTTGACAGTTTGCCACATCACTAAGAGAGTAAAACTATGGCACGTAATCGTAATCGAGAAGAGGAAGATGCGTCGATCGACATGACGCCGATGCTCGACATCGTCTTCATTATGTTGATCTTCTTTATCGTAACGACCTCATTCGTCAAAGAAGCAGGTATTCAGGTTAACAAACCTGAAGCCAGTAACACGACCAAGGAGCCTTCAGCTAACATCTTTATCGCAATTCGCGAAACCGGTGAAGTCTGGATGGACAAGCGTCAGGTCGATGTAGAGCGTGTAGGCGCTAACATTGAACGTATGCTGGCTGAACAGCCGACTGACGTTGTTGTAATTCAGGCAGATAAGAAAGCTGAGCATGGTGTCGTTGTAGAAGTCATGGACCAGGTTAAGGAAGCGGGTATCGATAAGATATCCATAGCTGCGGAGAATAACTAATATGGTGCGCTTTTTAGTATCTTTACTACTAGGTGCCGCCGTTACGTTTGCTCTGTTTGCTTTCATGGCTTACTTAATCGGCGGAGGAGCGCAGCGCAACGAAGCGCCGCCTCCAACCCCGGTTATTGACATCGTAACGTCGCCACCTGAGTCTGACGTTCAGGAGCGTCGGCGTACTCCGCCGCCGCCACCGCCGCCGCCGGAGCAACCACCAGAAACACCACAGTCTGAGCCAGATACAACAGACAGTGGAATGAACATGAACATGGGTTTTGATGTTGATGTTGGTGGAGCTGATACAGGACTTTCTGGTCCAGGCGGAGGTTTAAGTTCTGACGGTGACGCAACACCAATTGTTCGAATTGAACCGCGTTACCCGCCATCAGCTGCTCGAAATGGCACCGAAGGTTGGGTTCAATTGCGCTTCACTATCGATCAACAAGGTGGTGTAACTGACGTTGAAGTCATCGATTCTGAACCTCGTCGAGTGTTTGACCGAGAGGCGCGCCGCGCTTTGTTGCGCTGGAAGTATAAGCCGAAGGTTGTTGATGGTAAGCCTGTCCGTCAGGAAGGCATGACCGTTCAGCTCGACTTCACAATGGATGGGAACTAAGAAATGAAATATATATTAAAAACATTTGTTAGTGTCCTGGCTTTTGCTTCGGTTATGTCGATGACAACGGTTCAGGCTTCGGCTCAGGATTTTGGCTTCAGCATACCGGATCAAGAGACCGTTGAGGCGCAGAAAAAAGCTCGCGACAATAAAGCTGCTTCGCAGAGTATTGGACGAGCTATCATGGACGCCTTCGAGCTGTATGAAGAAGAAAAAATTAAGGAAGCAATAGCTGTTCTTGAAGAGCAGGATCCTGACCCAGGTTACGACTCTGCTTACCTGGGCCGCTTTCTTGGAAATCTTTATGCAGCTGATGAGCGCATGGCCGACGCTTTAGAAGTTTTGAAAGACGCTGTTGATCAAGACGTGCTTGGTTGGAACGACCAGGCAGCAGCGATGAAACTGGTAGGGCAGATTAGTCTTCAGGAAGAAAAGTACGAGCAGAGTCTTGAATACCTTAAAAATTGGATTCAGTTTACAGGTAAACGCGACTCTCAAGTTTTCTTATATATGGCTAATGCCCACTATCAGTTAAAGAACTTTGCTAAGGTCATTCCGTTTGCAGAGGCATCTTTAGAAGCTGCAGATAAGCCAGAAAAGAACGTTTACAATTTGATGATGGCCTCTTACTACGAGCGTAAGATGTATCCTGAAGCAATTGGTGTTCTTGAAGAAGGTTTGAATAAGCTTCCAGAGGTTACTACTTGGTGGCCACAGTTAGCTCAATTCTACATGTTAGAAGAAAACTTATCTAAGTCTCTTCAAACTTTGGAAGTGGCGTATTTAGCCGGATACCTGAGTACAGAGAGCCAGTTTAAAATGTTGGTTCAGTTGTACGACAATGAGGGTATTCCGTATAAAGCAGCTACTACCATGGAAAAGCATGTAGAAGCCGGTGATATTGAGGAATCTGCTCGAAACTTTGCAACTATTGCAAACAGTTACCACAGAGCGAAAGAGCTTGATGAAGCCGTTTCTTGGTATGAGCGCGCAGCGGAAGCAACTAACGACTCTGGCGACAAAGGTGAATATTACCGTAAGCAAGGTAACTTGATGCTGTTGAATGAACAGTATATTGCGGCAACTGAACCTTTGAAGAGAGCCCTGGACTACCTTGAGCGTGAAGACGAAGGTCGTGTCTATATGTCATTAGCAGAAGCGTATTTCTATGGTGGTGACTATCGCCAGGCAATGCGGTATGTTGATGAAGCGGCAACCTTTGACGGTCAACGTCGCAGTGCTCGCAGCTGGAGAGGCTACATTAGGTCGACAGCAGAGCGAAAAGGTATCGATCTCGATTAATCACTTTTCGTTTGAACTGCACTGTAAAACCCGGCCACTGTGTCGGGTTTTTGTTTTTCAGAGGG
>NZ_DFTS01000025.1:58718-63988 GCF_002383015.1 Idiomarina sp. UBA4206 | reverse complement strand
CAAACCGAATTCAATAGGTCTCGGCTTAAGAAATGAGTTACTGGATGCTGCTTTAGCAGGTGATATTGATGCCGACTTCCTGGAGCTCGCGCCGGAAAATTGGATCCCTTTTAAAGGACGTCGTTTAGAAACTCTGGCGAAAGTTGCCGAGAATTATCGCTTAACCAGCCACGGGTTGTCGTTGTCTATTGGTAGCCAGGACCCTCTGGACTATACTTTTCTGAAAGACGTTAAACAGTTCGTGTCGCAATTTAATGTTGAAATCTACAGTGAACATTTAAGTTACTGCTCACATAAAGGACAGCTATACGACCTATTGCCTATACCTTTCACGGCCGATGCGGTTTCTCATGTTATAGACAGAATTAAAGATGTTCAGCACTATTTAGAAAGACCTCTAATATTGGAAAATGTATCTTATTACGCGAGTCCGGCACCTGAGTTAAGTGAGTTAGACTTTATCTGTCAGGTGTTGAAGCGAAGCAATTGTAAGCTGCTACTTGATGTGAATAATGTCTTTGTAAACAGCGTGAATCACGATTATAACCCTCGCGATTTTATAGCTGGCTTACCTTCAGAAAAAATCGCCTACGGGCATATAGCGGGGCATCATGAGGAGTTCGACGATCTTTATGTTGATACGCATGGTGCTAAAGTAAAAGATGAAGTGTATGAGTTGTTGGATTACGCTTATAAGTGCCATGGCGTTTATCCGACTCTTTTGGAAAGGGATTTTAACTTCCCGGCTTTGTCTGAGTTAAATGGCGAGTTGAACCAAATAAGAGTGATACAAAAGCGCCATGAGTAATGACACATTCAAACAAATTCAGGATCGCTTTGTTCAGCAACTGAAAGATCCACAAAAGTCCGTAGAAGAACCGTGGTTAGCTGATATCGAAGAGCGGCGGATGGCAATTTATCAGCGGTTACTCCGTAATAACATTTTTCGCTTTATAGACAGTGCTTTTCCGGTCCTGAAAAAGCTATGCGATGAAGAACAATGGCAAGCAACTAAAGAGCAGTTTTTTCGCTCTTTTTCGTCAAACTCTCCATACTTTACTGGTATTGCTAAAAGCTTTGTTGAGTATTTGCAGTCTGATAATGCACTTTTTGTCTTTGCTCCGGAACTCGCGCATTACGAATGGCTTGAACTCGAAGTGGAGCAAAAGCCGTGGCCGGAAAGCCATATTTGTGTGACAGATGAGCTTCATGAAGAGCAAATCATAGGCCTAAACCCAACGGCGGTTATTTCTGCATATCAGTATCCGGTTGACGAAATCGGCATTGAATTTAAACCGGAGAGACCGCTCTCACAACCGCGTTTTTTAGTTGTGTTTCGCGACGCGGAAGGAAAGGTTCGTTTTGTTCGTATAAATGCAATGACTTACCTGCTTTTAACAGAGTTACAAAGCCGCAATTATATTAGGCTGCAAGATTTCTTTGATTTGTTGCCGGAGCTGCTTCCTCAATGGCCGGCTGAACAAATTCAGGAGGGGGCTGAGCAGACGTTGCAACAGTTCGCTTCGCAGCAATTGTTATTGAGAGTAAAGAGCTGAATTCAACTTTTATCGTTGCTGAGGATCGAGTATGATCAGCACCGATTTCATCGAGAGGTAAAAGTTATGTCATCAGAAACATTTAAAGAACCGGCAGGCAAAGGCTTTTTGCTTATAGCCGTGGTTTTATTTCTAATTGCTGGCTGCTTGCCATTAATTTTACGTTTAGCACAGGTTATTTCCGCTTAATCAGCTCCTCACTAACTATCAGGTAAACGACATTTATGTCAGTCTCTTTGCTCGTTGTCGAGGATAAAGACAAAACCCTTCAATCCATTTGTAAGATGATAGAACCGCTAGGCTTTGAAGTAACGACAGCCCGCGACGGTCTGGACGGTTTAAGTAAGGCGAAACAGCAGTATTTTGATGTTATTTTGCTGGATCATAAAATGCCGGTGATGGATGGTTTGTCATTACTGAAAAACTTACGTGAATTAGAGGCTTATCAGCACAGTCCCTTATTATTTATGTCAACTCAGGACATGGTGGAAATAGAACCTAAAGCGTTAAAAGCTGGTGCAACTCAATGCCTTGCGAAGCCTTTGCATGAGGACTTCCTGCTCGATACTTTGAAAACCTGGGCGGTGCGTTTTGTTGCTTAGTAAAGAGAGCAAGAACATGGAATTAACTGTAGAAGGTATTCGGGACTCAATAGGTGCTATTCCTGATTACCCTAAGCCGGGTATTATCTTTCGTGATATCACTCCATTGTTGCAAAACCCTGCGGCTTTTGAACTGTCAATTAACACGTTAAAGCAAAGATATGAGCAGACGGGAATAACTCAAATAGCGGCAATTGAAGCACGAGGTTTCATATTTGGCTCAGCGTTAGCTTATGCTATGGGCTGTGGCGTCACTCTCTTGCGTAAGCCCGGAAAGTTGCCCGGCAAGGTAGTAAGCCAGAGTTACGATTTAGAGTATGGTTCTGATGAACTGCAAATGCACGAGAACGCATTGACCGCAAACGACAGGGTCTTAATTGTTGACGACTTGCTGGCCACTGGCGGGACCGTAGTTGCGGCTCACAAGCTGATTAAAGCAACCGGCGCCGAAGTAGAGGAAGCCGCTTTTGTGGTCTCATTACCTGAGTTAGGTGGTGAAGATAAATTGCAGCAGGCAGGCGTTGCGTGCTATACCTTATGTCAGTTTTAACGAGACAGAGTTAAGAATCTCCCCTATGAGCTATCAGGTACTGGCAAGAAAATGGCGACCTTCCCAGTTTGCGGAAGTTGTTGGTCAACAACATGTTTTGAAACCGCTTGAACATGCGCTGGATAAGCAAAGGTTGCACCATGCCTACTTGTTTACCGGAACACGAGGCGTCGGTAAAACGACCATTGCGCGCATATTAGCTAAAGCTCTTAACTGCGAGCAAGGCATTACTTCGACCCCGTGCGGGCAATGCAGTGCTTGTCTTGAGATAGAGCAGGGGCGCTTTGTCGACTTGCTCGAAATAGACGCCGCGTCAAGAACGAAAGTTGAAGATACCCGGGAGTTACTGGATAACGTTCAATATCGTCCGACCCGCGGACGCTATAAAGTTTACCTGATTGATGAAGTCCACATGTTGTCGCGGCACAGTTTTAATGCGTTGCTTAAAACGCTGGAAGAGCCACCGGAACACGTAAAGTTCTTATTGGCGACAACAGACCCTCAAAAACTTCCAGTGACCATTTTGTCACGCTGTCTGCAATTTAACTTAAAGGCGTTGTCGAACGACGATATTTCACAGCAGCTTAATTACGTTCTGGGACAGGAGCAGGTTCAGGCGGACGCTGACGCGTTACCATTATTAGCTCGTTCTGCTCGTGGCAGCATGCGTGATGCCTTGAGTTTAACCGATCAAGCAATCGCTCAGGGCAACGGCGCTGTGAGTATTGACAGTGTCAGACGCATGCTGGGTAATGTACCGGTCGCTGACATTGCGGCCTTACTGGATTGTGTTCTTGATGGTGAAGCCGAAAGTGTCATGCAGCGTGTTGACGCGATGGTTTCTATGGTGCCGGACTTAAGCTCCGTGCTGGTTGAGCTGCAAAGTTTACTGCATCAACTGGCGTTGGTACAGCAAGTGCCAGGTGCGGCAAACGCCTTTGAGAATAACGATGTATTAAAGCCGCTTTTACGGCGCATGCCGGCCGAGTTAATTCAGGTATTTTATCGTATTGTTCTGGAAGGGCGTCGTGAGCAAGCCTATGCTATTGACGCGCGCAGCGGTCTGGAAATGACTCTGTTGAGAATGCTCTGCTTTCGCCCTGCAGAAAACGATAGCTATAACGATACCAGTGAACTGAGTGCCACTGCGCATACCGATGTTCCTCATTCAAATTTGGCCAGCGCCGAAGTGAATGAGCCCGCTGCCGAAGCTATGCCTGAGTCAGTGCCTGAATCAGAGTTAGAACCGGAACCGGCAGAGCCGATGCCGCCGGAGCTGGAGTCCCAGTACCAATCGGAGCCCGAGCACCAAACAGAATCCAAGCATCAACCGGAACCTGACTTCAGTTATTCGGAACCAACGGAAACACAGCAACAAGACTCCGGTGTTTCCGATCTATTGCGTGTTCGTGAGCAGTTGGCGGAAAAAAAAAAGCCAGACAACAGTAATGAATCGGTAGTCACTCCGGTCGTTAGTGAAGAGAGGCCAACCGCTCCAGACCCTGAGCCCGAAACACGACAAGAGCCCCTGGCTGAAGCTAGACCAGTCAGAGACTACCAATTTCCCGAGTTAAATGACGATATCCGAGAAGCCGCAGAAATCGATAAATGGAGTGCGATGATTGCCGGCATGGATATTTCAGGCTTAGCGCGTCAGGTACTACTTAATTCAGAGTTAAAAAAGGTTGGGGACGATGACTGGCTCATTCTGGTTGCAGAAGAGCAGAAGAGTTTATTGAACGATTCAACCAGTGAAGCCGTCAGAGAGTCACTAACTGGATTGTTAGGGCCAGCTGCAAGAGTGCAGTTTGATATTGGCGTTCCGAGTCAGCCGACGCCTCTTATGGTGCAGCAGCATATTGATCAGTACCGGCATCGGCGTGCTTGCGAAATACTGCAGGCCGACACCGGTGTACAGGAATTACAGCAAAGGTTTCAAGCGCAGGTTGATGAATCATCAATTCAAGCGCGTTAATTTTATAAAGCTTAAACGAGGAAATAATTATGTTTAAAGGTGGAATGGGTAACATGATGAAGCAGGCGCAACAAATGCAGGAGCGCATGCAAAAAGCCCAGGAAGAAGTGGCTAACATGGAAGTCACTGGTGAAGCCGGTGCCGGGTTAGTAAAAGTGACGATGCTTGGCAACCACAATGTTAAACGTGTGAGTATTGACCCAAGCCTAATGGAAGACGACCAGGAAATGTTGGAAGATTTGATTGCAGCGGCAACTAACGATGCCGTGCGTCGTGTTGAAGAGACCAGCAAAGAGCGTATGTCCGAAATTACAGGCGGCATGGGCTTACCTCCTGGCTTTAAAATGCCGTTCTAAGTCGTAAGGTCAGTTCATGAGTATTAGTCCGGCAATTGATCAGCTTGTTGATAATTTAAAGCGTCTGCCAGGTGTTGGTCAGAAATCAGCACAGCGTATGGCATTTCATTTGCTTGAACGCGATCGCGGCGGCGCCTCCCGGCTTGCCGAATCTTTGCAGTCCGCAGTTGAAAAAGTGGGGCACTGCGAGTGTTGCCGGACCTTAACTGAAGAGCCGCTGTGTCGAATTTG
>NZ_DFTS01000025.1:54418-58663 GCF_002383015.1 Idiomarina sp. UBA4206 | reverse complement strand
AAGAGCCGCTGTGTCGAATTTGCAGCAATCCGATGCGGCGTGAGAACGGTGTGCTCTGTGTGGTTGAAACACCCGCCGACGTACTTGCGATTGAACAAACTTCGCAGTTCCAGGGCCGCTACTTTGTGTTAATGGGGCATTTGTCGCCGCTTGATGGCATAGGCCCTGCGGATATTGGTTTGGATGAGCTTGAGCGACAGTTGCAGAATGAACCCGTTGAAGAGATTGTTCTGGCAACGAATCCGACGGTAGAAGGTGATGCTACCGCGCACTATATTGCCGATATTGCCGCCCAACAGAATATCAATACTACCCGAATAGCTCATGGAGTTCCGGTTGGTGGTGAGTTGGGCTATGTCGACCAAACGACTTTAGGTCACGCCTTCAGCGGTCGAAAACAATTTTCCCGATGACTTGAAAATATCTCCTGCGCCCCCATTGTTATTGGCATAGGTAATAACAGCAGGAGAAATATACTATGGCGGAAGCCGGTCAAATGGAAAAACATGGATTTCAGACAGAAGTAAAACAGCTGCTTCATCTGATGATTCATTCTCTGTATTCCAATAAAGAAATTTTCTTACGCGAACTGGTCTCAAATGCGTCTGACGCAGCAGATAAACTGCGTTTTAAAGCCTTAAGCGATAACTCGCTGTATGGCGACGACAGCGACCTGCACGTTCGGGTTTCTGTTGATAAAGACAGCCGCACCATCACTATCAGTGACAATGGCGTTGGCATGACTCGTGACGATGTCATGAACAACCTGGGAACCATTGCCAAGTCAGGTACCGCTGAATTCTTTGGTCAACTGTCCGGCGACGAAGCAAAAGACAGCAAGCTTATTGGTCAGTTTGGTGTTGGCTTCTATTCAGCCTTTATCGTTGCTGATGAAGTTACCGTAAGAACTCGTTCAGCATTAGATAAAGACGCTCGCGGAGTTGAATGGCGCTCGCAAGGTGAAGGTGATTTTGAAATTGCTGACATTGATAAAGCCCGGCGTGGCACCGATATTATTCTGCACCTGAAAGACGATGCCGATGAATTCTTAGATGAAAACCGTCTGCGTGGCATCATCAATAAATATTCAGAACACTTGAGTATCCCGGTTCAAATGTGGAAAGAACCGGTACCTGAGTCAGAAGACGACGAAGGCAACAAAGTAGAAGGGCAACCCGGCGAATGGGAAACTGTAAACTCAGGCCAGGCACTCTGGACTCGTGAGAAGTCAGAAATTACTGACGAAGAATACAAAGAGTTTTACAAGACTGTCGCACATGACTTTGATGAGCCACTTTTATGGAGCCACAACAAAGTTGAAGGCACGACCGAGTATACTAATTTACTGTATATTCCTAAACGCGCTCCGTGGGACTTGTGGAACCGTGAGCAGCAGCACGGTGTTAAGCTTTATGTGAAGCGCGTATTCATTATGGATGACGCTGAGCAGTTAATGCCCACTTATCTGCGTTTTGTGCGTGGCCTGGTCGATTCAAACGACTTACCACTGAACGTTTCACGTGAAATTCTGCAGGACAATAAAATTACCCGTGCTATGCGGAACGGCAGTACCAAAAAAGTGCTGCAGATGCTGAAAAAGCTGGCAAAAGACGATAAAGAACAGTATCAACAGTTCTGGGATACTTTCGGTAACGTTCTGAAAGAAGGTCCGGCAGAAGATCATACCAACCGTGAACGTATCGCTGAACTCCTGCGTTTTGCTTCGACCCACAATGAAGGCGCGGTTCAGTCAGTCAGCCTGGATGACTACATTGAGCGTATGAAAGAAGGTCAGGATAAGATTTTCTACATTGTGGCCGACAGCTACGAAGCCGCCAGAAACAACCCTGCGCTGGAAATCTTCAATAAGAAAGGCATTGAAGTTTTACTGCTTTCTGAGCGTATCGATGAGTGGTTAATGAGCCACCTGACAGAGTTTAAAGAGAAGCAATTGCAGTCGGTTACTCGTGGTGATCTGGACTTAGGTGAACTGGACGACGAGGAAGATAAGGTTGAACAGGAAAAAGCCGAAGAGGCCTTCAAAGCGAACCTTGAGCGTTTTGAAAAAGCATTAGGCGATAAAGTGAAGAAGGTTCGCGTAACTCACCGGTTAACCGACTCGCCAGCTTGTATCATTACGGATGACAATGATATGAGCACGCAGATGGCCAAGTTGATGGAAGCTGCTGGACAGGCGGTTCCTGAAACTAAGTATATCTTTGAAGTGAACCCTGAGCATCCACTGGTAGAACGGATGCTGACTAAGGACGAGGACACATTTAAAGAGTGGGCCGAGGTATTATTGGACCAGGCTACTTTGGCAGAACGGGGTAATCTGAAAGACCCTGCCTCTTTTGTCACCCGCCTTAATAAATTAATGCTAAACGCTTAATTTTGCACCTTCTGCTGCGGGTAAGTCATTGCCCGCAGCGTCTTTCTGAGCTTGTAATAGCCCGCCCGTCAGGGTAAAGTTCGGGGCAGACTTTTGAATCATACAAAGAGGTTTTCTATGCGCATTATTTTGTTAGGCGCCCCAGGAGCTGGAAAAGGAACTCAGGCACAGTTTCTGATGAACACTTTTGGGATCCCTCAAATTTCCACTGGTGATATGCTGCGTTCAGCAATAAAATCGGGTTCGGAATTGGGTAAAAAAGCCAAACAAGTGATGGACGCCGGGCAACTAGTGTCTGACGATATCATTATTGAATTGGTTAAAGAACGTATTGCCGAGCCGGACTGTCAGAATGGCTTTTTGCTCGATGGCTTTCCAAGAACCATTCCACAAGCCGATGCAATGCGCGATAACGGTATTGAAATTGATTATGTACTGGAATTTGATGTTCCGGACGAAATTATCGTTGATCGTATGAGTGGGCGTCGTGTCCACCCTGGCTCGGGTCGTGTTTATCATATTGAGCACAACCCTCCGAAGGTAGATGGTAAAGATGATGAAACTGGTGAAGAGCTGGTGATTCGTCCGGACGATCAGGAGCAGACGGTTCGCAAACGCTTGTCGGTTTACCATGAGCAGACAGAGCCTTTGGTTGAGTATTATCAGAAGCTGTCTGAGGAAGGTAAAACTGAGTACCACAAAATTGATGGTACGCAGCCTGTCGAGAAAGTCAGTGAGCAGCTTGGCGACTTGCTTAGAAAATAACAGGTTTAGCAAAAGGCTCACATGGTGAGCCTTTTTTGATGAAGCCGACTAACAAAGAAAAATAAGGGGCAGCAAGTGACATCACAACTTACAATTACCGGTTTTTATGCCGGTGTCTTAACGTTAATTTATCTTGCCCTGGCGGCGCGTATTATACGCTTACGCTGGAAGCACCGAGTCGGTATTGGTACCGGCGAAGCTCAGGATCTAAAAGCCGCCGTTCGCATTCATGGCAACTTTATTGAATATGTGCCGTTGGCTCTTATTCTATTTGCTATGATGGAAGTTCAGAATGCGCCTTTAGGTTTATTGCATGGTTTAGGTATTGCGCTGGTTATTGCTCGTTTATGCCATGCCATTGGGTTAACTCGCAGCGTCGGTGTTAGCCTGCCAAGAACCATTGGTGTATTAACAACTTTTGCCGTTTTACTATTAGCTGCTGGCTACGGTATCGGCCAGTTTGTTGGTGTCAGTTTATCCTAAAGTGAAGTTATGTCTGAAATAGAACCCGGAATTCATTTATATGGCGAGCAGCAAAATCCTCCGGTCATTTTGTTGCACAGCTCACAGAGTGCCAGCACACAGTGGCGCGCTCTGTTAAAGGACTTAGCAAGCAGCCACTTTGTTATTGCGGTTGATCTCCTCGGGTACGGGCAGGCGCCTAAAGTTGAATATACGGCGAACTTTAGGCTGGAGCAGGAGCTGCCACGTATCCTTTCTGCTGTCGAAAGTTTACAGCTGAAGCAGCCCGTTCAGCTGGTCGGGCACTCATACGGAGGTGCTGTTGCGCTAAAACTGGCATTAGAGAAGCCATTTGAGATTGCCGACGTGGTGGTTTATGAGCCTGTGGCCTTTCATGTGCTACCGGATGACTCGCCGGGCATGCTGGAAATTCAGGAAATTAGTCAGGCAATGCATGGCAGAGACGCGAAAGAATGTACTCGCACTTTTGTCGACTACTGGAACGATGCCGGTTATTTCGATGCACTGCCTGAGCGAATCCAGCAGTTAATGGTTGCCCAGGCCGATAAAGTAGCGCTGGACTTTGATGCATTGCTTAACGAACCAAGGCGCCTGGCTGATTACTC
>NZ_DFTS01000025.1:46671-54325 GCF_002383015.1 Idiomarina sp. UBA4206 | reverse complement strand
CAAGGCGCCTGGCTGATTACAGTGGTGTTGCTCAAAACTTGCTGCTGTTGCAGGGCGATCACACTCGACGCAGCGCTAAGGCGGTTGCTGAGGCTCTGTCCACGGTTTTGCCTTATATTACAAGAGAATCGGTTACTGCCGGGCATATGGGACCACTAACTCACCCGGCCGATGTTAACCAGCGTATTCTGCGCTTTTTGCGCAACCAACCTCATTAACCCAGAGAATAAGAACGAGTGAACTGGTGGAGCAATAACAAAGACGAATGTCGTAAACTGGCCAAACTGACCGGTCCCATTCTGGTTGCCCAGCTCACTCAAATGCTAATGAGTGTGGTCGACACGGTCATGGCAGGGCGCAAGGGCGCGCTTGACCTGGCGGCCGTGTCTGTTGGCGGAAGTATTTTCGTGCCTGCCACTTTATTGGTGTTCGGCCTGGCGTTGGCATTAGCGCCAATTATCTCTCATCTCGATGGTTCTAATTCGCACAAGCGCGTTGCCAATATATTGCAGCAGGGCTTGTATGCGTGTGCCATTGTCGGCGTCATTACCTTAATTGGAATGTCCTCCGCTCCATGGCTATTGGATATTATGGAAGTGGAAGACGACTTCCGTGCCATTACGCTGGACTACCTCTTTTATATAGCCTGGGGTATACCTGGCTTTGTTATTTACGCGGTACTAAGAAACTTCTGCGAAGGTATGTCGAATACCATGCCATCGCTAATCATTGGCTTTATTGGCTTACTGATCAACATACCGGCAAACTATGTCTTTGTGTACGGTGAATTTGGCATGCCGGAGCTTGGTGGTGCGGGTTGTGGTCTTGCTACCGCTATCGTGCTGTGGGGTATGGCTCTCTCTATGGCCATTTATACCTTTACCGCCAAACGTTACAAACGGTTAAGGTTACTGCGCCGCTGGTATCGTCCGAACTGGGACGATGTCACCTACGTTATTCGTATCGGTTTTCCTATTTCAATGTCACTTTTTTTTGAAGTGAGTTTGTTTGCGGCCGTAGCCTTACTCATAGCTCCTTTGGGGCCAACGGTGGTTTCTGCTCATCAAATTGCGCTGAACATCAGTTCACTGGTGTACATGGTGCCGCTGAGTATCTCTATGGCGGTAACGTTACGGGTTGGCTTTGCGTTGGGAGCAGGAGACCCGAAAAATGCCATGTTGAGCTTTAAAATCGCTATGCTGTTTGGTGGCGCATTCGCAACGGTCAATGGGCTTATCATGTATTTGGGGGGAGGCTGGTTGGCAAGCCTCTATACACCTGACCAGGACATCATTAACTTAGCAGCCACTCTTATGGGGCTGGCGGCTATATTCACCGTGTCAGATACTTTCCAGGCTATTTCTATAGGTACACTTCGTGGCTATAAAGACACCAAGTACCCGATGATCCTCGCTTTTATTTCCTACTGGCCATTTGGTCTAAGTGTGGGCTTTATTTTGGGGCGTACCGACTGGGTAGTGCCGGCAATGGGGGCC
Organism: Idiomarina sp. UBA4206; assembly: GCF_002383015.1. Classification (NCBI taxonomy): domain Bacteria; kingdom Pseudomonadati; phylum Pseudomonadota; class Gammaproteobacteria; order Alteromonadales; family Idiomarinaceae; genus Idiomarina; species Idiomarina sp. UBA4206. The sequence continues at coordinate 52,829 of NZ_DFTS01000025.1, read as the reverse complement.
GCAGGTTTCTGGATAGGCTTTATCAGCGGTCTAAGTGTTGCAGCTGTCCTGTTGTCATTGCGCTTACGCCGCGTATCCCGTCGATACGAGCGTAAGCACTTTCGTGAGCAGTTAAACAGTGCCGCTTAACCGCGGCGCTTAGCTAACACCTCCAGCACGTCGTCCAGGCTAAGCTCATTGGCTCGCAACGCGACCAGCAAGTGATAAAGTAAATCCGCACTTTCATTAACCAGCTCGTCTTTATCGGCGGTTGCTGCGGCCAGAGCAACTTCAACGCCTTCTTCTCCGACTTTTTGTGCAACTCGTTTTAACCCTTTGGTAAACAAGCTGGCGGTGTAGCTTTTACTGGCATCCGCGCCTTTGCGACTGGCAATAAGCGCATCCAGCTCGTGCAGTAAAGGTTTAGGTGCTTCGGCAAAGCAGCTGCGGTTACCTAAGTGGCAGGTAGGGCCATCGGGCAGAGCCTGAACCAGTAATGCGTCGTTATCACAGTCTGAATAAATACCTTCAAGCTGAAGGTAGTTTTTTGAGCTCTCGCCCTTAGTCCATAAACGCTCTTTACTGCGGCTGTAAAACGTTGTTTTGCCAGTTGCTAAACTCTCTTTAACAGCGTCAGCGTTCATATAGGCCTGCATCAGGATTTCACCGGTTAATGCGTGTTGCACCGTGCAGGGTAGCAGCCCCGACATTTTATCCCAGGCTAGCTGGTCTATCGTATCTAACTTAATTCTCATTGTGTCTCCTGAACCGCTTCTATAGGGCGAACAGCAACATTATTCGCTGCCATAGCGGCTTTTACGTCGCTAATACTGAATATATTCTTATGAAAAACCGACGCTGCCAATGCGCCATCAACTTTCGCTTGCTGAAAGGCATCGACAAAATGCTGAATTTCGCCGGCGCCGCCAGAGGCGATTAAAGGTACAGAACAGTATTCACGTAAAGCTGACAATTGAGCGATATCGTAACCCCGGCGAACACCGTCCTGATTCATACAATTCAGAACAATTTCACCGGCACCGCGAGAGATAACCTCCTGCAGCCAGTCTTTCGTTTGCCAGGCCGATTTACGAGATTTACTCTCGTCACCGGTAAACTGGTGGACTTCATATTGATCAGACTGTTCGTTATAAAAGCTGTCGATGCCAATAACAATGCACTGCTGACCAAACTCTTCGACCAGGGTATTGATCAAGTCCGGGTTAAGCAGAGCAGGCGAGTTAATGGAAATTTTATCCGCACCCATAGACAGCATGGTCTGTGCTTGCTCAACCGAACGGATGCCACCGGCCACAGTGAATGGAATATTAATTTCGCGGGCTACTCGTTCCACCCAGGACTTGTCTACCGTACGTCCGTCAGCAGATGCTGTAATGTCATAGAACACTAACTCATCGGCGCCGCTTTCTGCATAACGTTTAGCCAGAGGCTGAATGTCACCAATAACTTCATGATTACGGAACTTAACCCCTTTTACCACTTGTCCGTCACGAACATCCAGACAAGGAATTACGCGTTTTGCCAGCATGCCAGTGCCTCCTGCATCGTGAAAGCGCCGGTAAGTAAAGACTTACCAAGAATAACTGAGTCACAGTTAACGGCTTTCAAATCTTTAAGATCATCTAAGCAACTGACACCACCGGATGCCTGCCAGACCACTTGTGGGTAAAGTGCTTTATAGCGCTTGTAGAGCTCGACATTGGTGCCTGTCATGGTGCCGTCTTTACTGATATCGGTACAAAGCACGTGGCGACAACCGAGATCCAGATAGCGGTTTAGAATATCATCCAGTGTATGCGTGCTGGCCTCTTGCCAGCCGTGCGTAGCCACCATTGCATTGCCATCTGCGTCAATATTGACATCCAGAGCAAGGACTATTTTTTCAGGTCCGTAGGTCGAGAACCAGCGAGTGACCTTATCCGGATTATTCACCGCCGTTGAACCAATTACAGCACGTTCAATGCCGGCTTCAAATAAGGCTTCCAAATCTGCTGTTGTGCGTATTCCGCCTCCTGCCTGACACCGCATTCCTGACTCTGAGGCAAGTTTAGCCAACAAGGCCTGTTGTCGTCTGTCAGGATCTTTGGCACCGTCTAAATCCACTAGGTGTAGCCATTTTGCACCTGCCTCAGCATAAAGCTGAGCCTGGCCTAAAGGTGTTAAATCAAATTCAGTTTTTTGCGCAAAGTCGCCCTGATACAGACGCACAACTTTTCCATCGATAAGATCCAGAGCAGGGATCAGCATAATTTTAACTCCAAAAAACGTTTCAACAGAGCTTCGCCGGTTTTACCTGAGCGTTCGGGGTGAAACTGCGCACCAAAATAGTTGTTGTGTCGTATCATAGAGGCAAATCGTTCACCGTATTCGCTACTGGCAATGGTGTACTCATCAACGGCTACAGCAAAACTGTGTACGAAATAGCAGTAGCTGTCGTTTGTGTCGACTAATGGGTTGTCGTCGGTTGGCTCCAGTGTATTCCAGCCCATGTGCGGCAACGGAAGACCATGCTCGCGAAGGCGTTTGGTTTTTGCCGGAATCAGGTTAAGACAATCAACGTCACCTTCTTCTGAGTGCGAGGTCAATAATTGCATACCCAGACAAATACCCAGCACCGGCTGGGTTAATTCCCGCAGCGGCTCTACGAGTTGCTTTCGCTGTAAGTTACGCATAGCCGCGGCAGCGGTACCTACGCCGGGCAAAATGACACGGTCAGCGGTGCGTATTTGTTCTGCATCATCGGTAATAAGCACTGAGTAGCCCAAACGTTCAACTGCAAAGCGAACAGACGTCAGGTTGGCACACTCGGTATCGACAATCACCACATTCATGCCAGCATCCCCTTACTCGACGGCAACTGTTGGTCTCCAGTTTTGGTAATAGCCTGACGCAGAGCCCGGCCAAACACCTTAAACAGGCTTTCAACCTGATGGTGGGTATTACCCTCGGTGGTCGATAAGTGCAAGCTCATTGCCATGGCGTCGGTTAACGAGCGGAAGAAGTGCTCAACCATCTCGGTGGATAACTCGCCGACTTTGTCGCGGGTGAAATCTGCTTCCCATTTCAAATAGGGACGTCCGGATAAATCGATCAGACATTCCGCCCGGCATTCATCCATAGGCAGAGCAAAACCAAAGCGGCCAATACCGCGCTTATCGCCAAGCGCTGAGCGTAATGCCTGACCCAACGCCAGAGCAGTGTCTTCAATGGTGTGGTGATCGTCAATGTGCAAATCACCCTTAACCTTAACCGAAAGCGAGAAGCCCGCGTGTGTGGCTATTTGTTCAAGCATGTGATCAAAGAAGCCAATACCGGTGTCAAACTCGCGCGGTGATTGACTGTCTAAATCCACCTTAATGTTGATATCCGTTTCCCGGGTGGTACGTGTAACTGACGCTGTACGCGGGTTGTCCAGTAGCTGGTGAACAATGGCATCCCAGTTGAGCGCGTCACGGCTGTAGCGCAGGCCTTCAATACCCATATTCTCAGCCAGTTGCAGGTCGGTTTCACGGTCGCCAATAACGTAGGAGTTGGTAAAGTCGACACGACCTTCTTTCAGGTACGACTTTACCAGCCCAAGAGCAGGCTTGCGGCAGCTGCAGTTATCACTGTCAAAGTGAGGGCAAATCAAAACATCGTTAAAGCGAATACCTTGTGATTCAAACACCGCCATCATTAAGTTATGTGGCGCATCAAAATCAGCTTGCGGGAAGCTATCAGTACCCAGACCGTCCTGATTCGATACCATCACCAACTGATAACCGGCCTGTTGTAGTTTCAGCAAAGCCGGTACTACGTTGGGCTCAAATACCAGCTTCTCAACGCTGTCCAGCTGTTTGTCTATAGCGGGCTCTTCTACCAGAGTCCCGTCGCGGTCGATAAATAAAATAGGCTTCTGGCTCATGAAAAATAATCCTTTAACTGTTGAATCAGTTCGTCATTTTCGGCGGCGCTACCAATGGTTATTCGAACAACGTTTTCCAGACCCCGCTGCGCCGACTGATTACGTATTAATAGGCCGTTGTCGGCAAGTGATTTCACTAAACCAGCGGCATCTTCACACTGATACAATAAAAAGTTCGTGTCACTTTCCGATACCAGAGTCAGTGGTGTTTGCTCTAAAGCTGTTTGCACACGGTCGCGCTCGGCTAATAAGCTTGCTACCTGCTGCTGAAGTCGTTCCAGCGAACTTGTCTGCAAAGCCTGAACCGCAATTTGCACTGTCGGGTCTGGCAAAGGGTACGGCGCCAGAACTTTTTGCAGTAACTCAATGATGTCGTCATTCGCCAGCAAAAAACCGCAGCGAATGCCGGCCAGAGCAAAAGCTTTAGACAAGGTGCGTAGTACTACCAGGTTCGGGTATCGTCCCAGCCAACCGGCAACGCTGTTACCAGAACTAAACTCAATATAGGCCTCGTCGACAACCACAATAGAGCTTGGAGAGTGCTGTAAAACTTGCTCAATGTCATCCGGATTCAACCTGTTGCCCAGAGGGTTTGAAGGTGAACATAAGAAGATAACCTTAGACTCTGCTGCAGCGTCTATCACTGACTCGGTGTCCAGTTGCCAGCTCTTCAGCAAAGGGACTTCATTTACGCCAACGGCAAAGGTTTTAGCCGAAATAGCGTACATACCGTAAGTCGGTGGGCAAATCAGTACTTTGTCCTGACCGGGTTCACAAAAGGCTCGTATCAGTAATTCAATACCTTCATCCGAACCGCGGCTGCTCAATACCTGTGAAGCTTCAATTCCGGCGTATTCAGCGTAGGCCTGGTTCAGCGGTTTAGACTGAAATTCCGGGTACCGGTTAAGCTTGCTGTCATCGACAGTGTACGAGTTACTGTACGGAGACTCGTTGGCGTTCAGCCAGATATTGCCGCCGCTCATGCTGCGACGCGCTGACGCATAAGGCGTTAACTGCTTCAGGTGCTGGCGCTGTAACTGTTCAACAATGCTCATGGCTTATTCTCCGTGCGAATAGTTACGGCACGCTTGTGTGCGTCTAAGCCTTCAACCTCGGCCAGAGTAGTAATGGCTTCTGCTAACTGGCGTAGTCCATCCTGGCTGGCTTCCTGTACCGTATAACGCCGGTAAAAGTCGACCAGCCCAAGGCTGCTGTAATTACGGGCATAGCCATAGGTGGGCAGTACGTGGTTGGTGCCGGTTGCGTAGTCACCGCCGGACTCCGGGGTATAATGTCCGACAAAGACAGAGCCTGCGCGGGTTAACTTCGGTAGCAGCTCACGCGCGTTATCCGTCTGAATAGAAAGGTGTTCGGGCGCATAGGTTTCGCTAATGGCTATGACTTCATCCATATCGGCAACTACCAGCAGACGACTGGCTTGCAAGGCTTGCTCGGCAATATCGGCGCGACTTAGCTGAGCGCATTGTGCAATCAGCTCCTGTCGTACATTTTCGGCCACTGTCATTGACGTCGTAAGCAAAATAACCTGAGAGTCAGGTCCGTGCTCAGCCTGCGAGAGTAAATCTGCCGCCACATAAGCCGGGTTTGCGCTGTCATCGGCAATAACCAAGAGCTCGGAGGGGCCTGCCGGTAAGTCCATGGCACAGCCGCTATCATTTTGACTCACCTGTTGCTTTGCTTCGGTCACAAAGCTGTTTCCCGGGCCAAAGACTTTACCCACAGCAGGTGATGACTCTATGCCGTACGCCAGCGCGCCAATTGCCTGAGCGCCGCCGCACAGCAGAATATCGGTCACACCGCAACGCTTAGCCGCGTAGAGCAGGGCGGCTGGTAATTCACCCTGCTTATTAGGCGGGCTGACCATAACCACACGCTGACACCCGGCAATTTGCGCGGGCACACCCAGCATTAAAGCGGTAGATGGCAAGGTTGCGCTTCCACCGGGAACGTATAAACCGACGGCGTCTAATGGCGCATAACGTAGCTCACATTGCACGCCTGGCGCGGTTTCAATACTTAAGTTCTGCGGACGTTGTGCTTCGTGAAAGCGGTAAATGGTTTGGTACGCAGTATCTATGGCGCGTTTTATCTTGTCATCTAAACCCGCTATAGCCGCATCGACTTGTTCACTGCTCATGCGCAGTGATGTCGCCTCCGAATTGTCGAACTGACGGGTATAATTCAGTACCGCGCGCTCACCGTTATCACGCACGTCGCTTAGAATAACAGAGAC
>NZ_DFTS01000025.1:46163-46569 GCF_002383015.1 Idiomarina sp. UBA4206 | reverse complement strand
ACTTTCTCACGTAAAGATTCCGCCTGAGTCCGTCCGGGGCGCGCTAAGCGTTGAGCTTGCTCCGCTTCCGACAGGCTTTGCCATTGTTCAATGGGTATCTGTAATTCACTCATGATCACCCCATCATTTTTTCAATAGGCAATACAAGTATTGAACTGCAGCCCATAGACTTAAGATCTTCCATGGTTTCCCAGAATAGCTTCTCGGTGCTGACCATGTGTACGGCAACTTGCTCGTCGGTGTGGCTAAGCGGCAGAATAGTCGGTGTTTCTGCGCCAGGTAATAGCTCTACTACCTGCTCTAATTTGTTCTTTGGGGCGTGCAGCATAATGTATTTGCTTTCCCGCGCCATTTGCACACCGTCTATGCGTGGCAGCAACTGATCTATCATGGCTTGTTTTTCTTC
>NZ_DFTS01000025.1:45564-45978 GCF_002383015.1 Idiomarina sp. UBA4206 | reverse complement strand
CTCTACGAGTCCGTTCGCTTCCAGCGTAGCACCGGTGGATACTAAGTCACAGATAGCTTCAGCCAGACCGGCACGCGGAGCAACTTCCACAGAACCAGTCAGCATTACCGTACGCGCATTCACGCCGTTGTCTTTCAGGTAACGCTTAAGCAACTGAGGGTAGGTGGTTGCGACTCTTAAGCCGTCTAAATCTTTCAATGACTGATATTGGCTTTCTCGTGGAACCGCCAACGACAATCGGCACTGACCGAACTCAAGTCCACGTAATGGCTGATAGGCCGCGACAGAATCGGTTGCAATGCGCTCTAACCGGGCTTCTTCCAGCACGTTTTCGCCAACCAGACCTAAATCAACCACACCGTCCATAACAAGACCGGGAATGTCATCATCACGAACGCGCAGTAAATCGATAGG
>NZ_DFTS01000025.1:35963-45495 GCF_002383015.1 Idiomarina sp. UBA4206 | reverse complement strand
AATCGATAGGATGACTGGTGCTGTGCGCAATTAAACGCGCTTCGTTAACACTGAATTTCACGCCACAGGCGTTCAGCAGTGCCATAGATTCTTTACTCAGTCGTCCAGATTTCTGTATCGCGATGGTTAAACGGTCAGTCATAACAGCTCCTAAAATAAAAAACCCCCGAAGGTGGATGCCTTTCGGGGGTTGTATAGTCAATCGAAAGGCTAGCGTTTATACGGCTAGCCCAAACATTAAGTTCACGGCTAAGCCATACAATTCCAATGATGATGGTGGTGGCTGTGAACAAAATGCATGATTAACGCTCCAAAGAAATAAATGTACTTCGTTAAGTTGTATAGCACTATAACACTTGAGAAATGTAATGCAAGAGTAAACTTATTGGTTATTCAGTCGATATCAGGTTATTATTTAACCAGTGGTTGTATAGTCAAATAAATAACAAACCTTCTGAAGAGGCGTAAGACAAAAGCAATGGCTAACTTTGATGCAATGGTTCCGCTGATCCCCAAAGACACTCGTGTGCCTGTGGACCACGCCCGTGAGCAGATGAAAATCAACCAGGTTGAAAAAATACAAGAGCTTCGCGCCGTCAATGAAGAAGAAGGTTCGACTGTTAACAGCGACAAGCAAAGACAGGAAAATGAGCAACACCAGCAGCAAGGCCAGCCATCTGCTCAAACGGAAGTTGAAGAGCTTGCAGATGACGATGAAACCTCATCTTCAGGACATATAGACACCTACGCCTGAGCAAACATCTATGTCATAATACGCGTCTATTTTTTTAGCGGTTAGGGTTATGGCAACAGTTCTATCAGTATTTAAGCCAACAGGCGAACTGGCGCAGGCAATTACAAACTTCCAGCCGCGGGCTGCTCAGCAGCAAATGGCAGAAGCCATAGCTGCCACCGTTAAGAAAAAAGGCCAACTTGTTGTTGAGGCCGAAACCGGTACCGGGAAAACTTTTGCGTACCTTGCTCCAGTTCTGCTGGGTAAAGGTAAGGCCATTATTTCCACCGGAACTAAAAACCTCCAGGAACAATTGTTCCACCGTGACTTACCCACGCTAAGAAAAGTGCTGGCGCCTGAAAAAGTTGTCGCCTTACTTAAAGGTCGTTCAAATTATTTGTGCCTGCACCGCATGGAACAGGCGGTTCAGCAAGCCGGCCAATTCAATAAAGACATTCAGAGTCAGTTAATTACCGTTAAGCGTTGGTCGACATCGACACGCAGCGGCGACATGGGGGAGTTGAACGCTCTGCCGGAAGACGCCTCGGTTTTGCCTCAGGTTACCAGTACTCAGGACAACTGCCTGGGCCGAGACTGCCCGGTGTATGAAGACTGCCACTTAGTCAAAGCCCGCAAAGAAGCGATGGAAGCCGACATTGTGGTGGTGAATCATCACCTTTTCTTTGCCGATATGGCGCTAAAGGACACGGGCTTTGGCGAGCTGATTCCCAGTGTTGATACTGTGGTGTTTGATGAGGCGCATCAAATTCCGGATATCGCCAGCCAGTATTTTGGCGAAACAGTTTCCAGTCGACAATTATCCGAATTGTGTGAAGAGCTTCAACGTTTGTGTATGACTGAGCTTAAGGACTTGTCTCAGGGCAGCGCTATGGCTCGTACTTTATTGCAGACTCTGAAAGACTGGCGATTACTGTTTCCACGAGACCCTATGCGCGGCAATTGGCGTGACTGGCGTAAAAAGCCGGAGGTGGCGGAAGTCGCAGAGCGTGTGCAGGAACGTCTGACTTTGCTGACCGAGGTTATGAAAACCGCCATAGGCCGTAATAAAGACCTGGATAACTTGCATGAACGTGCCGAGCAGCATCTCTACATATGGCGTCAGTTAATGGATGTGGATCGCACGGGTTACAGCTTCTGGTTCGAAACCACGCCGCGGCATGTCAGTTTGCACCAGACACCGTTAAGCGTTGCTAAAACCTTTGGTGGTTATATCAAACGCAACAAAATGAGCTGGGTGTTTACCTCCGCAACGCTGGCTGTTAACGACCAGTTTGACTACTTTACCAAGCGTCTGGGTATAGAAGAGGCCGATACGCTGTTGCTGGAAAGCCCATTTGACTTCGCCAGCCAGGCTAAATTGTGTCTGCCACGTTATTTGCCCGAGGCCAATGATCCAAACCGGCATCAAATGCTGACAGAAATTGCTGAGCAGTGCGTTCAGGTAAACAGAGGCGGCACATTTTTGTTGTTTACCAGTCACCGAATGCTGCAACAAATGGCAACAATATTAAGGGACCGGCTGGACCGGGATATTCTGGTTCAGGGCGAATCGGGCAAAACAGAATTATTGGAAACCTTCACTAAAAAGGGCAATGCCGTTCTGTTGGGGACCTCTTCTTTTTGGGAAGGGGTTGATGTACGTGGTGAGGCGCTACGCTGCGTTATTATTGATAAACTCCCGTTTGCATCACCCGATGAGCCGTTATTAAATGCCCGTGTTGAAGACGCACGGTTACGTGGCGTTGATGCTTTTAGCACGATACAATTACCACAGGCCATCATTGCTTTAAAGCAGGGGGCAGGGCGCTTAATTCGCGACAAAGACGACTCCGGCGTATTAATTGTTTGCGACAGTCGTCTGGTAACGCGCCAATACGGCAAGCAGTTTTTATCCAGCCTTCCGGCTATGTCACGAACCCGCGACTTAAATCAGGCGCTGGAATTTTTAGCGCAGGTTGCAGAGAAAGATGAAACCAAAAATGAAGAACTTACTAGCAGTTGATACATCGACTGAAAATTGCTCAGTGGCTTTGCAGTGGCAAAACACCTTTTTCAGTGAAGCCATTGAAAGCCCAAGAGAGCATTCTCAGCGGCTACTGCCTTTTGTTGAAAAAGTACTGCAGCAGGCAGAAGCAAACTTAAACCAGCTGGACGGGTTGGTTGTCGGTGTTGGCCCGGGAAGTTTTACCGGAGTACGTATTGGCGTGTCAATGGCGCAAGGGCTGGCTTTTAGCTCTGAACTGCCGGTGTTTCCCGTTAGTAGTTTGCAGGCGCTGGCGCAGCAGGCTATACGCAAGCATGGTGCAGAATCCGTTGTTGCCTGCATTGATGCACGCATGGGTGAAATTTATTACGGCCTTTATCGCAGCAAGAATGGTGTTGCGGAAGCTATAACAGAACCGGCTGTTGCGGTGCCATCTGCGGACTTGTTTTCAGAGCATGATCTGCAAGGATTCTATACGGCGGGTACTGGTTGGGATAACTATTCTGACGTGCTGGATCCGAATAAAAAATTAAAATACAGCAACGATTGTCGATTGCCACTGGCAGAGGATATGCTTACAGTCGCTGTGAAAGGTGAAGTTTCAGCCGTAAGTGCGGAGCATCTGGAACCGCTTTATGTACGTAATGAAGTAACCTGGAAAAAATTGCCGGGTCGGTAACTTGCCGAATGGCACTGAACTCGCCATAATAAAACCAGTCTTAGTAACAGATGAGTCATCGTTGACGTGCGAATTAATCCGCAAGCGGTTCAGCCGCTAAACAATCAGCAGCAGGCACCGCAAAGGCCTGCGCCAGAGGATCAGCAACGCCAGGGGAATAACCGGGCGGAAGTTGCTGAGTCCCGGCAAGTTGTCCCTGATGTGCGGCAAAGTCAGCGGCGTGCGGAACGGTGGGAATCATTGAATACGTTTTACGATGAACCACCACAGCGTTCTCAGAAAGCACTCAATGCGTATCAAAATATCGCGTTAAGTGAGAAAAGAGAACAAATCACGTCAATGTTTGGTGTTGATGTTTACGCCTGAGTGAGGTCTGTTATGAAAATTATTTATGCATCATTAATGGCATTGGTGTTGGTGGGCTGCTCCTCAGTCCCTGATGAAATTGCCAGTGAAAACGAAGAGGCTTTAGTTGGCTATAAAGTCGCTAAGCACCAGCGCGAAAAAGTTGCCGGTGAACCTGCCCGTTGGGGAGGAGTTATTGCCGATGTTCGCAACGCCGAAGACCATACTGTTCTGGAAATTGTCAGTTTTCCATTGCAGCGCTGGGGCCGTCCCGAGGTCAGCGATAACAGTCAGGGGCGTTTTTTAGCCGTGGTAAATGATTTCATTGACCCCGATGTATATAAGCAAGGGCGTTCAATGAGCTTTGTCGGTACCATTGGCCAAACGCAACAAGGCAAAATTGGCGAGTACGTTTATACCTATCCGGTTATTGAAGCAACCGGCTATTACCTGTGGCAGCCTGAGCGCAAGAAAAGCCACGTAGAAGTTGATTACTCACCGCTTTGGTTCCGTCACAACTTCTATTCACCTTATTACCCATACCGTTACCCTGTTCCGGTGCGTGTTCGCGTTCAGGACAACTCTGGTACACCTGCTAAAGACCGCAATTAATCCACCAAATAATGGATTACCGCATTGCATTAGATCAAGCCACCCCAGTCAGTTATGAACTCGACTGGGGCACGGTAAGAGGCCTTTGCTGGGGTGACCCAAACGATATTCGTGTGGTCGCAACTCACGGTTGGTTAGACAATAGCCACAGCTTTTTACCTTTGGCCGCAAATTGGTCAGCTGATCGCGGTGGTCTGTTAGCACTTGACTGGCCCGGGCATGGTCACAGTGACCACAGACCTACGGGTAACTACTATCATTTTATCGACTATGCTTATGACTTATGGCAGTTGATTGAGCAGCAAGGCTGGCAGCAGTTAATCTTGTTAGGTCATTCCATGGGTGGCTTTGTCAGTAATGTTGTGGCGGCTTTGTGCCCCGAGCGGATAAAAAGTTTAATCCTAGTCGAAGCTTTTGGCTTGCTGGTCTCTGACGGAACCAATGCCAGAGAACAGTTACAGCAGGGCTTTGTAAGCCGGAAAAAATTAAAGACGCCACGTTGGCGCAGCCACAGTAATTTTGACTCTGCAGTGGATGCTCGTGCTGCACAGGCAGACTTCTCGTCCGACTTGGTTAAGCTAATTGTAGAGCGCGGTTCTGAACTTCGTTCAGATGGCCGCTGGCATTGGCGGGCAGATGCCAGAGTGAAAGCAACGTCGCCCTATAGATTGCCCAGTGCAGCTGTCGATGACCTTCTGCAAGAGTTGACTATGCCGGTTGTCGTAGTGCGTGGAAGTAAAGGCTATGACAAGTTAGAAAGCGCGTTAGAAAAGTGGCAACATAAAGTCTCAAAGCTCAGTTGTGTAACGCTGGAAGGTGGGCATCACGTGCATATGGAACAACCTGAAAAAATAGCTGAATTGCTCAAATCGCACGTTTAGCGGTTGTTAACGACTAGGATTAACTGGTCGGATATGCGATGATTGCGCCACTGAAAATAATGATAAATAGTGAGAGGCGGAGCCTTTTATGGATAAAATTTGGCTGAAAAATTACCCAGCAGGCGTACCGGAAACCATTGATCCGGATCATTTTGCGTCATTAGTTGATATACTGGAACAGTCCATAGAAAAGTACGGCGAGAAAACGGCGTTCGTCAATATGGACTCAGAAATGAGCTTTAAAGAGCTGGGTTTGAAGTCTCGCGAATTTGCGGCCTACCTGCAAAGTAAAGGGCTGAAAAAAGGCGATGCAGTTGCGGTCATGATGCCAAACCTGCTTCAGTATCCGGTGGCCTTGTTCGGTATTTTACGTGCCGGGATGACAGTTGTTAACGTCAACCCACTGTACACTCCGCGCGAGCTAAAGCATCAGCTGGTCGACTCTCAGGCGAAAGCGCTGGTTATTTTAGAAAACTTTGCTCACACCTACGACAAAATAAAAGACGAAGCTCCGCTTGATTTCGTTATCACCACACAAATTGGTGATCAGTTACCTGTGCATAAGCGCTTCTTGGTCAACTTTGTTGTTAAGTACATAAAGCGCATGGTGCCTTCTCATAATGTGAAAGAAACCGTTAGCTTGAATCAGGCTATGGCGAAAGGCGCAATAGCCGAGTACCAGCGCCCTGAGGTTACCGGTGATGACATTGCGTTTCTTCAGTACACTGGCGGAACAACCGGTGTAGCAAAAGGTGCCATGTTATCTCACCGAAATATGGTGGCTAACCTGGAGCAAGTGTCTGCGTGTATCACTCCTATTATGAGTGACGGCGAAGAAACGATTATTACTGCGCTACCGCTTTATCATATCTTTGCGTTAACAGCGAACTGCCTGACCTTTATTAAGCATGGCGGTAAAAATGTACTTATTACTAACCCGCGCGATATGCCGAACTTTGTGAAAGAGCTGAACAAGTATCCTTTCTCAATGATCTCCGGTGTTAACACCTTGTTCAATGGTCTGTTGAACACCAAAGGCTTTAAAGACGTTAACTTTTCTAACCTAAAAGTTGCGTTGGGTGGCGGTATGGCAGTTCAGAAAGCGGTTGCCGAAGAATGGGAACGTGTCACTAAGTCTCGTTTGCTTGAAGGTTATGGCTTAACCGAGTGTGCGCCTGTTGTTACCGTTAACCCGTATGACATTGAACATTATACTGGCAGCATTGGCTTACCGGTACCCAGCACCGATGTTCGTATTGTTGATCCTGAAACCCGCGAAGAAGTGCCTTTAGGTGAACCCGGCGAACTGGAAGTAAAAGGCCCGCAAGTTATGGTCGGGTATCTTAACCGTCCTGATGCTACTGCTGAATCGATTAAAGACGGCTGGTTTGCAACGGGTGACATGGCAACCGCTGACGAGCGTGGTTACTTCAAAATTGTAGACCGTAAAAAAGACATGATTTTAGTTTCGGGCTTTAACGTTTATCCAAATGAAATCGAAGATGTTTTAGCCGATCACCCTAAAATTCTTGAGTCGGCTGCTATTGGCGTGCCACATGAGTCTTCGGGTGAAGTGGTTAAAGTCTTTATTGTGGCAAAAGACAAGTCATTAACAGAACGTGAAGTGATTGATTTTTCTCGCGAGAACATGACCGGATACAAAGTACCTAAACTGGTTGAGTTCCGCGATGAACTGCCGAAGTCTAACGTAGGCAAGATACTTCGCCGCGAGCTACGCGACGAGGAAGACGCTTGACTCTGCCGTTGAACCTACCCGAGTCGGTACGCCAGTACCGGCTCGTTACTGAAACTCAGGAATTAGAACGTCTTTGTCAGCAAGCTAGAGAAGCTGGCTGGTTTGCCATTGACTCTGAATTTGTCCGCGAGCGCACTTACTATGCTCAGTTGGGGCTTTTACAAATTTATGCCAATGGCACAACTGCTGTTGTGGATCCTCTCGCCGATATCGACTTAGAGCCACTGTGGGAGCTAATTGCAGATGACTCCGTTGAAACAGTCCTGCATGCCGGCGGTGAAGATATTGAGCTGTTTTTCCAGCAAAGTAATGGCCGTCAGCCTAACCGTATTTTCGACAGTCAAATAGCCGCAGGTTTTTGTGGGCTCGGTGATTCTATGGGCTACGCCCGTTTGGTCGATGCCTTATTTGATGGCGTTGAGTTAGATAAAAGCTTGTCACGCACCAACTGGCTGAAGCGCCCGTTAAGCGAAGAGCAGTTAGATTATGCTGCGGCTGACGCCAGCTACCTGGCGGTAATGTACCCTTATTTGAAGGCTTTGTGTGAGGAAAAGGGCTGTCTGGATATTGTGTACGAGGAGTCGCAAATTCAGGTTCGAAAACGCACACAAAGCTGGCCGGATGATTTGTTGTATTTAGCTGTAGGTAATGCCTGGCAGTTAAATGCACGCCAGCTGGGCGCACTTAAAATTCTGACGCCATGGCGTTTGCATAAAGCGCGCGAGCGGGACATTCCACTGGGTTTTATAGCCAAAGACGGCGTGCTACTTGAACTGGCTCGCAGAATGCCCAAAAGCGACGAGGAGCTAAGCCGAATTCCGGACTTAGCGCCTATGTCCCGGAAGTATTCTGGGCGGGATATTATTCGCTGCATTCAGCAAGCTGAGCAGGTGTCTGAGTCCGAACTGCCAAAAACGCTTGAACGCTTAGACGACATGGAAGGCTATAAGCCAACCTTTAAAGCCATAAAAAAAGTGGTGTCTGAACTTGCTGACAAACTGCAGGTGCCGGCATCCTTAGTAGCCTCCCGTAAGCAAATTAACGACGTTATTAACTTTCACTGGCAGTATTCAACGCAGCAACAACAGCGTTTGCCGCAACCCGACTTAATGATGGGTTGGCGCAAGCAAGCAATTGGGGCAGAATTACAGGCTATAATTGGTTAACATAGTATTTGTTAACCATTAGTGCGCTTAGCCCTTATTCAGGAGAACTGCCATGCTGTGTGATGTTTATCGCAGCTTAAAGAAAGCCGATACCTACCTTTACTTGCCTCACGGTAATGAATTCACAGAAGTACCTGACGTTTTGTGTGAACAGTTTGGTCGCGCCGAAAAGGTTATGACAATAAACCTTGCCGGGCGTGAACAGTTGGCCCGTTTAACGGTCGAAAAGCTACAGGAACATTTGCAAAACGATGGTTTCTATTTGCAGTTGCCACCGAAACGAGAGGAACTTCAATGTTAACAAATACAATAAAATTCACAGGGCTGGCGTTATGTCTGGCTTCTGCAGTTACGCTGAGTGCGCCGGCTTTTGCTTACCAGGATACCGATAAGAAAGCGAAAGAAGAAAGCAGTGAACAGGTTGACCAACAGTTTGCCACTTACGTTGAAGCCCTGAAAGCTGAAGCCATTGAAAGCGGCTATAAGCAAGACACCTTAGACAAAGCCTTTGCTAAGGTGAAGTACTACGAGCGTGCAGTCGAACTGGATAAAAATCAGCCTGAATTTAAGCTCACACTCGACACCTACCTGCCGCGTGCGGTTCCGGAATGGAAGGCTGACAAGGCACTGGAAAAATACAACGAGCATAAAGAACTGCTGGAAAAAGTCGGTAAAGAGTACGGTGTGCAGCCACGCTTTATTGTGGCGCTGTGGGGAATTGAAACCAACTTTGGTTCATTCACCGGTGGTTTTGATGTGGTTTCGGCTTTAACTACCCTGGCTTTTGATGGTCGTCGCGAAGAGTTCTTCAAAAAGCAGCTCTGGGAAGCTTTGACCATTATTGAAGAAGGCCATATTGCGCCCGAACAGATGAAGGGGTCATGGGCTGGTGCTATGGGGCAAACTCAATTTATGCCCAGTTCTTTTATGAGTTACGCAGTGGACTACGACGGTGACGGCAAAAAAGACATTTGGGGCAGCTTCCCGGACGTTTTTGCTTCAGCGGCTAATTACTTAAGCTCTGTTGGCTGGAAAGACGACGTAACCTGGGGACGTCAGGTGCAACTACCTGAAGGCTTCGATGAGTCACTGGCAGGCCTGGATACCAAGAAAAAACTGGCCGAATGGGCCGATCTGGGTATTACTCGTTTCGACGGCTCTGAATTACCATCGCGTGATGATATTGTCGCCTCAGTTGTTATTCCTGATGATAACGAAGGCCGCGTTTATCTGGCTTACGCTAACTACGATGCGTTAATGCGCTGGAATCGTTCACATTACTTTGTGGCGGCAGTGGGCTATTTGTCCGATCGCATTCGTTTTCCAAGGTAATGACTTGTCGGCATTGATGAAAT
>NZ_DFTS01000025.1:35016-35869 GCF_002383015.1 Idiomarina sp. UBA4206 | reverse complement strand
GTATGAGCAGCCACTGCATACGCTGAGTCACGCACAATGGGAAGCCTTGTGCGATGGCTGTGGGCAGTGCTGCTTAAATCAGCTGCAAGACGAAGAAGACAATCTGTATTCCACTGACGTTGCTTGTCGGTTATTAGATACCGACACCGCACGTTGTACTGACTATGCACACCGAAGCGAACGCGTGCCTGCCTGCGTTACTTTAACGCCGAATAACCTCGAAGATGTTTATTTTATGCCTGCCAGCTGCGCTTACCGGCTGCGGGCAGAAGGACAACCCTTGCCTGAGTGGCATCCATTAAGGCATGAGGGTAGCAAAGAGCCAATGAAAAAAGCCGGCTATCATGTCGCCGGCCATTGTGTCAGTGAAGCGAAGTTTAAAGGCGATCTTGAAGACAGAATAGTGACCTGGCCCTTAACTTAAAAGCGCTTTGAACTATTTGTGGTAAAGCACCAGCCCGTCTTTTTTCTTAAACGACGCAATAATGTGACAGACAGCCACAATAATACCTATCAGTAAAAAGCCTGCGAAAATCACCGTCATCCAGCCCGGCATACCTAAGCCAAGCCATTGCCAGTCAATGTCACCGCATAAGCCGGGGGCGGCAAAAAGCCCGGGCATCCATTCATGCAGCGGTGCCCAGCCAGGGAAGTTTGGCGCGCTTTCACACACGGCAAAAAATGCGTTTTTTGAAGTCTGTAAGTCCCAGTGATCGTAAGCAATGAGCAAACCCTGGTAACTGCTGTAAAGCCAGCCAATTAAAGCCGCCCAGCGAGTTAACCAAAAGCCCGAACCAAACAGGCCAACAATGGCAGCCAGACCAATGCCGACCACCGCCATACGCTGATACAC
>NZ_DFTS01000025.1:34374-34901 GCF_002383015.1 Idiomarina sp. UBA4206 | reverse complement strand
ACCAGGCAAAAGGTTTGTTAGGCCACTGACCCACAGATAGCATGGTGATTTTCCTTAAGAAACTGTAAAAACGTAGAAACCATACCCAAATAGCTTGGTGTTGTCGATATAAAGCCAGAAGTTATCTTGTCCGACCTCACAGAAGACTGCTAGAATCCTTCTATTAGTCAGTACACAGGCGGGGATATGATAATAAAAGCTAAAAGTCCGGCGGGTTTTGCCGAGGAGTACATCGTAAAATCTATCTGGAACGGGCATTTTGCACCGGGCACTATCTTACCCGCAGAGCGTGAGCTGTCTGAACTTATTGGTGTTACACGAACCACTCTGCGTGAAGTGCTACAGCGTCTGGCACGTGACGGTTGGCTGACCATTCAGCACGGCAAACCCACCAAAGTGAACAACTTTTGGGAAACCTCCGGCCTGAATATTTTAGAAACCCTGGCACGTTTGGACGAAGACGGTATGCCGGAGCTTGTGGATCAGCTGTTATCTGCGCGCACCAATATTAGTGCTATTTATATTCG
>NZ_DFTS01000025.1:27317-34295 GCF_002383015.1 Idiomarina sp. UBA4206 | reverse complement strand
TATTAGTGCTATTTATATTCGTGCCGCTATTCGTCATAACCCACAGCGGGTTATTGAGCTACTGGAGCCCACCAGTGAGCTGGAAGACAATGAAAAGACATTTGCCGAGTTCGATTACCAGTTAAACCACGACTTAGCTATGGCCTCCGGCAACCCTATTTATGTGTTGGTACTAAACGGCTTTAAAGGTCTGTACGCACGTATTGGCCAGTACTACTTTTCATCGTCAGAAGCTCGCCAGTTAGCACGCGACTACTACGCCGACCTAATTGCCGTAGCGCGCGAAGGCGACTATAACGAGTCGGTAAATCTGGTTCGCCGGTACGGTTATGAGTCCGCTGAAATTTGGCATGGCCTGCGTGGTGATATGCCGAATGACTTGGTGGATTGATTAGGGGAGCTTTTTCAGTTTTCTTGATAAAGCCTAATTTCTTATTATTTGGTGCCTGATGACTCTTACTGAGTTGTCAGGCATTTTTTGTGCTCGCTTTATTTCCTTTCGGTTAAAAATCCATAGGTTCACAGCGCCGTTTTAATAAAAGTCTAAATTTTAACCACTACCTGCCGATAACCAGTTACGGGCTATACTAAAATCAAGTTATAGTCGACTTATCAGGAACAACATCATGTCAATTATCTCAGGCAATGGCACTTCTGTAGCGGGCGTTGGTAAGCAAAACGCCAATAGCGTAAAAGCGGATGATAATCGCAATACGAAAGAGGTCGCTCCAAATTCCAGGCAGGCACAAAACGAAGCCATTTTACGTGCCCATGAGAGAGTATCGCTTAGCAGCAATAATGATGCCCTCAGCTTGCTGTATAAAACCGCACTGGAAGGCATTAATGCTGAGTTAGAGCCGGTAATGGGCAAAAATGCGGTGAAGAAAACCTATGAGTCCGGCACGGATACTTCTCCCAAAGCAACGGCGGATCGTATTGTTTCTTTTGCTACCAACTTTTACAGTCGCTATAAAGAAATCAATGCAGGCGAGTCTGAAGAAGAAACCCTGAACAAGTTTATGGAAATTATTCGTGGTGGTATCGAAACGGGCTTTAAAGGCGCTAAGGATATTCTTACCAGCTTTCAGGTGTATGAAGGTGATGTTGAAAGCGATGTCGATAAAACCTATGAGCTGGTTATGAAAGGTCTGGATAACTTTCGTGAAAAAATGCTGGAACTGGCTGCCGAATCTGAAGAGTCTGATAGCGGCGTTGAGGATTAACCTCAGTGCTTTTATAGTGCGTACATGGAAAGAAGTATGGCCGTAACAACAGATGTTTAAAAGACTGCGTACGTGGTTTGAAAACCGGCGCATTAAAAAAATGGGCTTCACAGAAAGCGAGTGGGAATCCGCAGTTGCTGACTGGCCCGTTGTGGCGCGATACAAAGGTGCTGAGCGTGATGCACTGCGGGATATGACTCTTCGCTTTTTGGTTCGTAAAAACTTTGCTTCAGGCGGCGGCTTCCAATTCAACGACGCTATGTGTCTTAAAATAGCAACTATGGCCTGCGTACCTGTTTTGCACCTTGGGTTAGATTGGTACGATCACATCTATAGCATTATTCTTTATGAAGGCGACTTTGTACCTAATCGTCCTTACCGTAGTGACGACGGTGTTGTTCACACTCATAGTCCGGGGCTAAGCGGCGAGGCCTGGTTGCAAGGCCCGCTGATTCTTTCATGGCAGTCGGTGTGTCATACAGGCCCTCATTCCCGTCACGGAAAGGCCGCGAACGTTGTCATACACGAATTTGCGCACAAGCTTGATATGTTGCGCGATGGTGCCAATGGCGCACCACCCATGCATCCCGATATGAAGCCCGGAGAATGGCACGATATTTTTTCAGCGGCCTGGGAAAGGCTGCAGAGTGACTCAGTTCATCACAGACCGTTACCACTAGACGGTTACTCGTTAACCAGCCCGGCTGAATTTTTTGCCGTCTGCAGCGAGACTTTTTTTGAAGACCCGGAAACGATGAAAGAGCATATGCCGGAGGTCTACCGGTTATTGTGTCAATTCTACCGCCAGACTCCTTGTTAATTACTCTGCGCTAACGCTCACTTTCATAGCAATATGCTCACTGTCACTCTACACGCTAAAGACTAAAGTTATAGTTTTAGTGTTTATTGTGTTAATTGAACAAGAGGTCTATAACTAATCTCAATATGGCAACATTGGAGCTCGATGGAGCAACAATATAGAGGGCAATATGAAACGGATCGTATTGGCTGTTTTATCAACAGTTGTTGCTGGATGTACGAGTGCACCAACTGATCTTAGTGTCGATGCAAGCGCAGCGAAGACATTTTCTGTGAAGAAAATTACTGACAGTAGTAAGTCGACGAAACAACTCGATCAAGAAAATCAGGAATTGATCGAGGCAAAGCTCGCCGAAGTTCTGACTTTTTGTCTTCCCCGTTTATCAGGCTACGAACAAAAATCTGCGAATCAGGCAAGAATGGCGTACTGGCTTTCAATGAGTGGATTATTAGCTGGTTCAGTAGCAGTGCCTGCATTAGTTGCGGCGAGTCCTAGCGCAAATGCGGCCTGGGTTGCTGGCTTAGGCGGTTGGGCTGGCGCTACAAACTTTGCAGGTCAGGCTTTGAAGGAGTCAGGATTAAGCGGCTCTGCAATCGCACAAACCAGAAACGATATCATCCGCGGTGTGACTGATCAGATTGAGGTCGCAAGTGACGGGGCAAAGACGTTTGAAGAGAGAAGAAATGCTCTCATGAAAGCACGAGCTTCCTGTGTAATGTACGAAATTGCCGTTCCGACTATCCCTTCGAACGCGTAGAGCCTGCAAAGAACCTATTACTCTGTTGGTGCCGCAATACCTTGGGTAATTGGCGTGCAACTGTAATAATGATGTCGAACTAGCTTTCAAGGAGTCCCTATGCGTAGCTGGATGTATACGTTGTTTACCGCTTTTCTACTCGGGCTGACAGCACCTGTTTTTGCAGACGACAAAGCCTCCGAATACGATGCTCGCTTAAGTGGTTATTCGTACCCATTTGATGTTCAGACCTTTGAGTTTGATAGCCAACGACAGAGCCTGGAAATGGCCTACATGCATTTGCCCGCCGAAAAGGGGCAGTCAACCGTGTTGCTGTTACATGGCAAAAACTTTGCCGCCGACTATTGGGAAGAAACCGCTAATTACCTTCATGAAAAAGGTTACGGGGTGCTTATGCCTGACCAAATTGGTTTTGGTAAGTCGTCCAAACCGGCACATTATCAGTTTTCTTTCGAAGCCCTGGCTAATAACACTAAGGCGTTATTAAAGTCTGAGAGTATTGAACAAGTGATTGTTATGGGTCATTCCATGGGCGGAATGCTGGCTACTCGCTATGCGCTGAACCATTCCAGTAGTGTTGAGAAACTGGTGTTAGTTAACCCGGTTGGCTTGGAAGATTATCTGCGCTATGTGGAATACAAAGACCCAGCGTTCTTTTACGAGAATGAGAAGGGTAAAACCATTGACCAGATCCGCGCCTACCAGCGCAAAAACTACTATGACGGTAAATGGTCAGAAGATTATGAAGAGCTTATTGAAATTCACGTAGGTTGGATAAATGGAGATGACTGGAATCAGGTTGCCTGGAATAATGCGCTAACCTACGACATGATTTTTACCGGCAATGTGTCTAATGAGTTTGACCAGTTGGTGGTGCCGACACATTTGATTCTGGGAACGCGTGATACTACAGGCCCCGGTCGAGGCTGGAAGAAAGAGGGCGTTAATTACGAACTGGGTCGCTACGATAAACTCGGTGAAATTGTGGTAGAGCAAATTCCGGACGGCTACCTTTATGAACTGGAAGGTATTGGTCATATGCCGCAGTTTGAAGCTTTTGATCGCTATCGCGAGCAGTTGGATAAAATCTTTTAGTAAGAAAAAAGGCGCCAAACGGCGCCTTTTTTAATCATTCACAAGTTTGCTTTAAGCAAAGTTCTTGTTAACGAAGTCCCAGTTTACCAGCTTCCAGAAAGCTTCTAAGTAGTTAGGACGAGAGTTACGGTAGTCGATGTAGTAAGCGTGTTCCCAAACATCAACGGTCAGCAGAGCTTCTACGCCGTCGTGCGCGACAGGAGTGTCTGCATCGTCTGTGTTCAGTAAATCGACAGAACCGTCAGATTTTTTCACTAACCAAGTCCAGCCAGAACCAAAGTTACCAGCAGCGCTTGCGTTGAACTCTTCTTTGAATTTCTCGAAAGAGCCAAATTTTGCGTTGATAGCTTCTGCTACTGCGCCAGTTGGTTCACCGCCGCCGTTCGGGCTTAGGCAGTTCCAGTAGAAAGTGTGGTTCCATACCTGTGCGGCGTTGTTGAACAGTCCGCCTTTTTCAGACTTGATGATGTCTTCCAGAGATTTGCTCTCAAGGTCGGTACCTTTAACGGCGTCGTTCAGCTTGCTCACGTATGTAGCGTGGTGCTTACCGTAGTGGTATTCCAGAGTTTCTTCTGAAATATGTGGTTCCAGAGCGTTTTTCTCGTATGGAAGAGCCGGTAGTTCAAATGCCATAATTTTCTCTCCGTAGTTCTTTTTTGAGTGCAAATTTGCGACTCGCACTTTAATGCGTGCAAGTTCTTTTCTTGTTATACCTTACGATATATAGGGCTGACTGGTTTGCTTTTCAAGGAAATCTTTCAATTTAGGACAAAACTTTATAGGCTGTGTTAAAATACCTGAGTGTTTTAATCAACCATTATATTAAGCAGAGGTGTTATGGAAACGGTTGACAGAATTAAGCAGCAAATCGAAGAAAACCCAATCCTGTTATACATGAAAGGCTCTCCGAAGTTGCCTAGCTGTGGTTTCTCTTCACAAGCATCACAGGCCTTAATGGGCTGTGGCCAGGCGTTTGCTTACGTCGATATCCTGCAAAATCCGGATATTCGTGCAGAATTGCCTAAATACGCAAACTGGCCAACCTTCCCGCAGCTGTGGGTTGAAGGTGAATTGGTCGGCGGTTGTGATATTATTATGGAAATGTTCCAGAACGGCGAGCTGCAAGAGTTGGTTTCTGAGGTTGCTGAGCGGCATCCAGAGCCTTCAGCTGAGTAAAGAGCCTTCAGCTGAATAAAGAGCCTTCAGCTGAATAAAGAGCCTTCAGCGGAATAAGCAGCCTTCGGCTGAATAAAGTTTAAGCAAACAGTAGACAATCTGTAGTGAAATTGACGGATGCCCTTGTTTTTTTATCCAGGCATCCCCATCACTACCGGTGAAGCTTTAACACTCAACATTAAATGGAGAGAATCGATGTCTGTATTAGTAGGTCGTAAAGCACCTGATTTTACTGCAGCAGCAGTATTGGGTTCAGGTGAAATTGTTGAAGATTTTAAACTGTCAGACGCTATCAAAGGCAAAAAAGCTGTTGTTTTCTTCTACCCGTTGGACTTCACTTTCGTATGTCCTTCTGAGCTAATCGCATTTGATAAGCGTTTAGACGAATTCAAAAAGCGTGGCGTAGAAGTTATTGGTGTTTCAATTGACTCTCAGTTTACTCACAGTGCATGGCGTAACACGTCAACTGACGCTGGTGGTATCGGTCAGGTGAAATACCCATTGGTTGCTGACGTTCGTCACAGCATTTGTAAAGCGTACGACGTAGAACACCCAGAAGCTGGTGTTGCATTCCGTGGTTCATTCTTAATTGATGAAGACGGTATGGTTCGTCACCAGGTCGTTAACGACTTGCCATTAGGCCGTAACATCGACGAGATGCTGCGTATGGTTGACGCACTGAACTTCCACCAGAAACACGGCGAAGTTTGCCCTGCAGGCTGGGAAGAAGGTAAAGAAGGCATGAAAGAAAACGCAGAAGGCGTTGCTTCTTACCTGTCTAAAAACGCTGACAAACTGTAAGCGTTTACTGAATCGAAAAAGCCGCTCGTTTGAGCGGCTTTTTTTATGTCTGAAATTTGTACTCGGATTAACTTTTGTCCTGACGAGACTCAGGTGGCCAGCCACCGAGTTCTTTCCAGCGGTTAATCATCCAGCAGTAGAGCTCTGCGGTGCGTTCGGTATCGTATAGGGCTGAGTGTGCTTGTTTGCTGTCAAACTCAATACCGGCTGCCTGACATGCTTTAATCAGTACGGTTTGCCCTAAGGTCATTGCCGCAAGCGACGTGGTATCAAAACTGACAAAAGGGTGAAACGGGTTACGTTTTAAACTAGCACGTTCGGCGGCGGCCATAACAAAACCGTGATCAAAGTTTGAGTTGTGTCCGACTAAAACTGAACGCTGACAACCCGCGGCTTTCTGCGCTTTACGAATGGGTTTGAAAAGCTCACGCAGGGCTTCACCTTCCTCTACCGCGCCGCGTAATGGGCAGTGCGGATCAATGCCGTTAAAGTCGATAGCTGCCTGTTCAATATTGGCGCCTTCGAAAGGCTGTACATGGTAATGAACAGAGTCCACGGGCTTTAACAGACCATTGTCATCGAAATCCAGCAAGACGGCAGCTATTTCCAGTAACGCATCGGTTTTTGCGTTAAACCCCGCTGTTTCGACATCGACCACGACGGGCATGTATCCGCGAAAGCGTTGCTTCATAAGCGAGTTAGAGCTGTCTGACATAGAATTTCCGTAGTGTCTTAAAGATAACGCCATTATGCCAAAGATCATCACGCTCTGCTTGCAGAAATACTAAAGCAACAGCAATGCGTGCCGATAACAGACGTATCAGAAATAAATCAGGGGCGCTTATGAAAAATTGGCCGATGTTGACTGCTGTTTCAGCTTCTGTGCTGCTATCAATTGGGCAGGCGCAGGCAAACTCAGTCAGGCACTACAGTGCAAACCTGGATAACTCCGCGTGGCAGGTAAGCGAAGAGAACCGTTTAGCCTGTGAAATGGAGCATGAGATTCCCCGTTACGGTAAGGTGCGCTTTCAAAGCGAGGCGAGTAAAGAGCTCAACTTACGTATGAAAATGGAAATGCGCAAGCTACCGGACAGCTATGGTGTGTC
>NZ_DFTS01000025.1:22998-27204 GCF_002383015.1 Idiomarina sp. UBA4206 | reverse complement strand
CCGGACAGCTATGGTGTGTCGGCCATTGAGTCCGTTCCGCCGCGCTGGCAGCCAGGCGAGTCCAGTTACCGTATTGGCGACATGAAGCTCTATAAGCAGTTTGATGGCGAGCTGCAGAAGCAACTGGCCTGGACCTTATTGAGCGAGCTGGAAAAAGGGCGTTACCCGACATTCTTTTACAACGACTGGTATAACAACCGCGATGAAGTTGCTGTCTCTATTTCTTCAGTGAACTTCCGCCGTGCTTACGATGACTTCATGAGCTGTGTTAATGCGTTATTGCCGTTCAGTTTTGACGACATTGCCTATACGGTACTGAACCACGAAGCGGAAAGTGAAAAGCTGACCGTTGCGTCGCAGCGTAAGCTAAAACAAATTAGTGACTACCTGCAGGTGGATAACGATTTGGAACTGGTTTTAGTCGACGCTTATACCGATTCGCTTGGCGCGCGAGGCCCGAACAAAGAATTAACTGAGGAGCGGGCGAAAGAAATTCAGCAGTTTTTCGTCGAACGGGGTATAGATGCGGATCGCATCAGAACCGTTGCTCACGGTGAAGACCGGCCGATTAAATCGAATGACAACGAGTTAAACCGCCAGATCAACCGCCGTGTTGTTGTGCAGCTGAGCAAGCCGTCTATGATTGAGCTGTAACAGGCTCAGTCACTGGTTTTTTCTTTAAATTCGCACAAGTCTTCTATGACGCAGGAACCACATCTTGGCTTACGGGCTATGCAGGTATAACGTCCGTGCAAGATTAACCAGTGGTGCACGTCTACTTTAAACTCAGCCGGCACTACTTTTATCAGTTTTTCTTCCACTTCTTTAACGTTTTTACCGGGAGCCAGTTTAGTACGGTTAGACACCCGAAATATATGCGTGTCGACTGCGATAGTGGGCCAGCCAAAAGCCGTATTTAAAACCACGTTTGCCGTTTTTCGGCCAACACCCGGAAGAGCTTCCAGCGCGGCCCGGTCTTCCGGTACTTTGCCACCGTATTCTTCCACCAGAATTTTGCAGGTTTTGTAAGCGTTTTCGGCTTTGGAGTTAAACAAACCAATGGTCTTTATGTATTCTTTTATTCCATCTACTCTCAGGGCAAGCATGGCTTCAGCGGTAGGTGCGGCAGGGAATAGTTTACGGGTGGCTTTATTCACACCCACGTCGGTTGCCTGGGCGGACAACAAGACTGCAATTAACAGCTGAAAAGGGGAGTCATATTCCAGTTCAGTTGTTGGGTTCGGGTTATTGTCCCGCAGCCGACTCAAAATTTCGTAGCGCTTGTTTTTATTCATAAGAGTTCGTTTTTATTTGTATTTTTTTATTAGGCCGTGACCCGTGCCCGGGTAACGGTTTTCTTCTCGGCACGGGCACTCCGCACAGCGTCAATTTTGTTTTTCAGGGCAATGATAAAGCCCATGCCAATAAAGGCTCCTGGCGGTAATATAGCCAGTAATAAAGGGTAATTAACGGTAAAGAGCTCAATTCGCAATTGTGCTGCCCACTCACCCAGCAGCAATTCTGCGCCATCAAACAGGGTGCCGTTACCAATAATTTCTCGCATAGCGCCCAGTACTATCAGTACCAATGCAAAGCCAACACCCATTGCCAGCCCATCGAATGCTGCGCGTTGCCAGGGGTTTTTAGAGGCATAAGCTTCGGCGCGGCCAATAATGGCGCAGTTAGTCACAATGAGCGGAATGAAGATACCCAGCGACTGATAAAGCTGGAACACATAGGCGTTCATGAGCAGTTGAATAATGGTTACGAAGGTGGCAATGACCATGACAAAAACGGGTATGCGGATTTCCGAAGGGATAAATTCACGCACCAGAGACACGGTGATGTTTGAACCAACCAGTACGAATAAGGTGGCCAGACCCAGGCCCATGGCGTTGGTGACTGAGGCAGTCACTGCTAATAGTGGACACAAGCCTAAAAGCTGTACTAATGCGGGATTGTTTTCCCACAGGCCTTGCTTTGTAAGGTTTTTGTATTCGTTCATTCCTGAGCCTCCTGACAATGTGGTAAGTCGGCGTTAAACAGAACGTCTGCTTGCTGCTGAAGCTTTAATGTCGCACGTTTTACGGCAGAGACCACAGCCCGGGGGGTGATGGTCGCGCCGGTGAACTGATCAAACATGCCGCCGTCGCGCTGAACAGCCCAGCGGTTATCATCTTCACCGCGAACACGCTTCTCAGCAAAGCTCTTTATCCAGTCACTTTTCTGAATTTCAATTTTATCGCCTAACCCCGGGGTTTCCTGATGGCGCAAGGTTCTTACACCTAAAACTTCGCCATTGGGTTGAATAGCCAGCAGCAAACGGATAGCGCCGGAGTAGCCGTCTGGAGCTACAATTTCAGCCGCTAAAGCAGTGGGCTCATCGTTAACCCATGCGCGATACAACGGCTGCGGCTTAGTACTGCCCAGAGCGGGATCCTGTAATAATCGACAGGATTGGTATAAGTCGTTGTCGTGGAGTGCCGGCGGTATCAACTGATTCAGTGTGCGAAGCACTTGCTGCTGCTGTTGCCTGGCGATTTTGTCTTCTGTCAGCAGTTGCACACCAATAATTAAAGCGGTAGCAATGACCGCAAAAGCGGCCAGTAATAAACCATTTTTCTGCATACTGTTAAAGGTCATATCAGTCTCCGTGGCCGTAAACAACAGGCCGCGTATACCGGTCTATTAATGGTACACACATATTGGCAAGCAACACGGCAAAGGCTACGGCGTCGGGGTAGCCGCCCCAACTGCGAATAACAAAGACGATAAAGCCAATCAGCAAGGCAAAAATAACGCGGCCCCGGTTTGACGTGGCGGCCGATACCGGGTCGGTTGCAATAAAGAAAGCACCTAACATGGTTGCGCCACTTAAGGCGTGCACGATAGGTCCGGGCATAAGGTCGGGCGCAAAAATATGAGCAATAAAAGCCGGTAGGCAAAGGCCTGCAAGGAACCCCAGCGGAATGTGCCAGCTGATAATGCGTTGCTGAATTAAAAGTAAGCCACCGACTAAAAAGCCCAGATTAATCCACTGCCAGCCGGCACCGGCAAAATAACTGAACTCTGGTCCCTGATAAATTTCTGTCAGCGTATAACCCCGGGTCAGTTCTGTTTTTATGGTATCCAGCGGTGTTGCCATGGTGACACCATCAATACCTGCACGCAGTTGCTCTACGCTGTAACCGGCAGGGGTGTATTCAAACAATATGGTGTGCAGTGTTTGCCACAAAGTTAGCGAGTGCTCGCTAATAGTGGAAGCCGGTAGCCAGTTTGTCATTTGTACCGGAAACGAAATTAACAACAGCACATAACCTGCCATGGCCGGGTTAAATAGGTTCTGACCCATGCCACCATACACATGCTTGACCACAACAATGGCGAATAAGGTTCCTATAACGATGACCCACCAGGGCGCAAGTGAGGGAATGCTAATGGCCAGTAAAATGGCGGTGACTATTGCGGTGTTGTCACGCAGCGCGGAAAACGCCGGTCGCTCGCGGGCAACCGTACAGGCCATTTCGGCTAATACTGCAGTAGCAACGGCTAGTGTAATTTGAAACCAGACTCCGGGACCAAAAAAGTAGCTTTGCAGCAATACGCCGGGCACTAAGGCATAGCAGACCCAGCGCATCATTTCGCTGGTGGTTCTTTGGTTATGCCCGTGGGGTGATGGTGCAATTTTGAAACTCATGACTCATTTCCTTTGGCTGAGCTGTCCTCATCGGCGTTGTCTTTTGCTGCTTGTGCCGCTTTTTTGGCTTTAGCGCGGGCAATAGCGGCTGCAACTGCGGCGGATTTCCCAGCTGGTTTCTCGTCGCCACTGTCAGTTTTACTGTCAGGTCTACTGTTTTTTTCCTGCTGCATTTTTTTGCGCTCTTCGGCGGCTTTGCGATGGCGTTCTAAACGTTCCTGCTTTTCGCGCTCCAGCCTTTCCTGGCGAGCTTCAAAGCGCTTCCGAGCCTGTTCGGCTTTGGCCTTTTCACGGGCAATGTTACGCACTTCAGCCTTAGCTTTGCGGTAATAGTGCACCAGCGGAATTTCGCTGGGACAAACATAGGCGCAGGCGCCGCACTCAATGCAGTCAAATAAATGATGCTTTTCCAGTTCGTCGTAGTCTTTCGCTTTGGCCAGCCACTGCAATTGCTGTGGCTGCAAAGTTGCGGGGCAGACGTCTGAACAGGCACCACAACGAATACAGGG
>NZ_DFTS01000025.1:22097-22924 GCF_002383015.1 Idiomarina sp. UBA4206 | reverse complement strand
TCGGGGCCAGGAGCCGGCAGCTCGTGATCGGTTGGTGCTAAAATGCAGTTTGTGGTTTTAATGACCGGTACTTCGGTACTGGGTAAGGTGAACCCCATCATCGGGCCGCCCATAATAATTCGTTGTTTCTTTTCCGGATTAAAACCGGATTCATCCAGCAAATGTTGAATAGGGGTACCTAATAAGGCCCAGACGTTACCGCGTTGTTCTAATGCTTCGCCGGTTAGGGTCACCACTCGCTCTAATAAAGGCTCACCGTGAATAATGGCGCGCTTAACAGCATATGCGGTACCTACGTTTTGCATCAGTAAACCAATGTCCATGGGCAGCTTGCCGCTGGGTACCTGATGGCCTGTTAGCAGCTCAATTAATTGTTTTTCGCCACCGGAAGGGTACTTGGTTGGCACCACTTTAAGCTGTATCTGCGTGTCATCATCAATAGCCGCAGCTATGGCTTTTATTGCCTCGGGCTTATTGTCCTCAATAGCAAACAATACTGAGTTACACCGGGTGATGTACTGTAAAATTCGGGTGCCGGCAATAATATCGTCTGCATACTCCTGCATTAGACGGTCATCGGCGGCAATATAGGGTTCGCATTCAACTCCGTTAATAATTAAATGCTTAAGGGGTTTTTGTTGTGCCAGTTTCTGCGCAGTAGGAAAACCTGCGCCACCCAGACCGGCAATACCCGCTTCCTGAACCAGCTCCAGCAAACGCGATATTTCAACATCGTGATAGTCGGGCAGAGCATGTTTGTTGCCCCAGCGTTCTTCTCCATCCGGATGAATGACAATGGCTTGCTCAGGCAGACCCGAGGCATGGGC
>NZ_DFTS01000025.1:19087-22020 GCF_002383015.1 Idiomarina sp. UBA4206 | reverse complement strand
GAGGCATGGGCCGTAGGGCGTTCCTCAATGGCCGCAATAACACCCGAGGTTGGTGCATGCAGCGGTAACCCCTGGCTTAACCCGGCTTCAGTCAGACGCTGGCCTTTATCAACACGCTCACCGACCTCAACTAATACTTTGCCGGACGGGCCTATGTGTTGACGTACGGGTAAAATGAGCTCTGTTGGCAATGGCAAACGTCTTATTGGACGGCTGCTGGCCGGTTGCTTGCGTTCCGGCGGATGAACGCCACCGGGGAACTGACCGATGATACCGGTGTTAAAGTCGCGGTTTACTGTTTTTACATCGCTCATTCAACCACCTTCACCGGAATACTATTGGCTTTTATGTTTTCTTTTACGGTGTCTAAGTCCCACTGCCAGGTTTCGGGCTTAGGTTTAACCGCCACCATGTCAATGCAGTCAACCGGACACGGCTCGACACAAAGGTCACAACCTGTACATTCATGTTCAATAACGGTGTGCATTTGTTTTGCAGCGCCTAAAATGGCATCAACCGGGCATGCCTGAATGCATTTGGTACAGCCAATGCACTCGTCTTCACGAATAACCGCGACTTTTTTAACGTCTTCTTCGCCGTGTGCATCGTCAAGGGGTTTGGGTTCAACGCCCATTAAGTCGGCAAGCTGTTTTATGGTTGCTTCGCCACCGGGAGGACACTTATTAATGTCATCGCCATCGGCAATGGCCTGTGCGTATGGGCGGCAACCCGGATATCCGCACTGCCCACACTGTGTTTGTGGCAGAATTTCGTCAATTTGGTCAACAATGGGATCGCTCTCGACACGGAATTTAACCGCGGCAAAGCCGAGTATCACCCCGAATATCAGCGCTAATACGCCCAGCGCGATAACTGCTCCGAATAAACTCATTAACCGCTCACCAATCCGCTAAAGCCCATAAAGGCAAGAGACATAAGCCCTGCGGTGATCATTGCAATAGCTGAGCCTTTAAATGCTACCGGCACATCGGCGGCAGCTAAGCGCTCACGCAGAGCTGAGAATAAAATCAGTACCAAGGAGAACCCAACTGCGGCACCCAGGCCATAAACAATGGACTGCACAAAGTTGTGTTGCTCGTTGACGTTAAGCAAAGCAACACCGAGAACGGCACAGTTGGTGGTAATTAGAGGCAGAAAAATGCCCAGCAACCGGTACAGCGTTGGACTCGTTTTGTGCACCACCATTTCGGTGAACTGCACGACCACGGCAATAACCAGAATAAAACTTAAGGTTTGCAATGACATTAAATCCAGCGGCTCTAACAAATACTGATTGACCAGATAACTGCAGACCGAGGCCAGTGTCAGCACAAATGTGGTGGCAGCGGACATACCTATGGCGGTATCTAACTTGCTGGAAACGCCCATAAACGGGCACAAGCCCAGGAACTTTACCAACACAAAGTTGTTTACCAGCACGGTGCCTATCAGTAGCAGTAAGTAATCGGTCATTTACCTTTCCGGGTACTGTGGTTATTTAAGACCGCATATTATCGGTGTTTTGGCCGCCATAAACAACAGACAGCGAGCATGGGTTTAGGAGAAAATTCCGATATTGTCATCTTTTATTCACGAAACTGATTATTTAGTGTCATAAAGGCTTGGCAAAGTAGCCCCAACTGAAGCCAACTTGGGTTTTCTACCATGGTATTGTTCAGTTATTTACAACGCTTTGATCGTTACTGTTATTGCCTGTTTTCCGGGTTGAGGGCGAAAGATCTTCCCGGACAAATTGCTCTACTGACTTCCCGCAGCGGCGATGGCTATGGATACCTCGCTATTGCTTTAATGGTCTGGATGCTCGATGACAGCGGTGACGAATATTTTACCAGTCTGATATGCGCATTTTCTCTTGAACTTCCTCTTTACTGGATCATGAAAAACAGTTTTCGTCGGCAACGTCCCTGTGAGCGTAACTTGTCTTTTGCGGCGCTTATTGTTGCCAGCGACAAGTTTAGCTTTCCTTCCGGGCATACGGCGGCAGCGGTTTTATTCGCCACGGTTACCTACCACTATTATCCTGCCGCGGGGTTAGCCTGTTTTGGCTGGGCAATGGCTATTGGGGCGTCAAGAGTGGTGGTCGGGGTTCATTATCCGAGTGATATTGTTGCCGGTGTTGCACTGGCTGTCTTAGTTTCGGAACTGACGATATGAAAATTCTTTACGGAGTTCAGGGTACAGGGAATGGTCATTTAAGTCGTTGCCACACATTAGCTCAGTCTTTGACTAAACATCGTAATGTTGAAATTGATTACCTCATATCGGGTCGCCAGCCTTCAGGGCTTTTTGACATGGAGGTTTTCGGTGACTACCAATGGCGTCAGGGCTTGTCGTTTGTCACCGAAAGGGGGAGGCTTCGCCGACGCAAGACATTACTCAATAACCATTGGCGGCAGTTTTGGCAAGATGTGAAAAACTTACCGGTTACCGACTATGACCTGGTAATTACTGACTATGAGCCGGTAACCGCCTGGGCGGCGAAGAAACAAGGCGTGCGCTGTGTTGGTTTGGGCCGACAATACGCTTTTCATGAACCCGATTTGTTTAAACGGTTGTCCTGGTGGCAAAAGCAGCTGATTTCCTCCTTTGCACCATGTTCAGAACCCGTTGGTATGCATTGGCTGGCTAGTGGCAATGCGATCCCTCCAGTAGTAAGACAGGAAGAAAACGCCTGTGTCGGGTTAATGCAGCGCGTTGTGGTTTACCTTCCTTTTGAGGATCCCCGAGATATTATTGACCAGCTTCAACCCTTGGATAACTATGAGTTCTCGCTTTTTCATCCTAAGGTAGAGCGGAAGTCGTTGGGGCACATCGAATGCTATCCGCCCTCACGAACGGAGTTTGCTCAGCACTTTAGTAAGGCGTCCGCTATTTTGTCGAATGCCGGTTTCGAAACGAGTTGCGAAGCGCTG
>NZ_DFTS01000025.1:18672-18997 GCF_002383015.1 Idiomarina sp. UBA4206 | reverse complement strand
TTGCGAAGCGCTGAGCCAGGGAAAGGCTTTGGCAGTAAAACCTTTAGCAGGCCAGTTTGAACAAAAGTGGAATGCCCGCATATTACAGGAGCATGGGCTGGCGAGTGTCTTAAAACGAGTTGAGACCAGTGAAGTTGACAGCTGGCTAGCGCAACGGGAACCTCATAGACTGTACTGGCCTAATGTCGCGGAAACGCTGGCACAATGGATTGCCGATGGCGCAACGCAACCAGTTGCTGAGCTCAGTGCAGAGCTTTGGTCCAGAAACGAAAAAAACGCCATATAGGCGGTTCTTCTGAATGTGGCTCCCCAGGTTGGATTCGAA
>NZ_DFTS01000025.1:16408-18581 GCF_002383015.1 Idiomarina sp. UBA4206 | reverse complement strand
CTAACCAACTGAGCTACTGGGGATTTGAATAGTCTGGATGTTGTTTGGCTCCCCAGGTTGGATTCGAACCAACGACACATGGATTAACAGTCCACCGCTCTAACCAACTGAGCTACTGGGGAACAACATTCAACGGCTGCGAATATTAAAGCTCATACGCAGGGGTGTCAACTATTCTGCGAAGGTTTTTAAAGGAAAAGGGCTCGGTTGTCGAAAAAGTCAGCAAATTGATTTTTTTAGTCACATCAATGCAAAAAGATGAGCTAATCCTTATCGCTGACAATGTCAAGTAACTGTCAAGTTTACATCTATAACATAAGTATTAGCTTTTTCGAGGATCTGATTATCCACAGATATCTGAATGTCGCAGTAGATAAAGGCTACATGATCTTATCCACGGAATCTGTGGATAACCTTGTGTTTAACTCTGTGAAGTCGTAATAATGATGCGGCTTTGAGGGCGATTTCCGTAGTGGTTAAAAAGTAACGATAAAATAAAATATACAGAATAAACAACAGGTTAGTTTATTCTGGTGAATAAATCTTCAGGTTGGTGATCGATTCACCAGTCAATGCGTGAAGAATCAGCAACTTGTGTATTTCTTAGTGAATTTGACTAAAAAACGCGCCAAAAAATCTCATGTTAAATTGAATTATTAGGCTTGACATCGGGCACTTAGATCTGGTTCCGATCACTAATGGCAGGAAGGAATTTTTAGTAACTTGTAATAAAAGTATCAAAGTGAAAAGAGTTGGTATTGATGGGATTTATGCTGTAACAAGCGTTCAATTAATAGGGTTTTGGCGCTCATTGTAAAAAATGGCGCCAAAACCTTCATTTTATAAACTTTCTGAGAAACTTTTGATACGTTTAACCGCTTCTTTCAAAACATCCATTCCGGTAGCGAAGGATAAACGGCAATAACCATCCGTGCCAAAAGCTGAGCCTGGCACAAGGGCTACGTTGGCTTCTGTCAGCAGTTTTTCGCACAGTTCAACGTCGCTGCTGACATTGGCTTTAGCCATTAGCTTATCGACCTGAGCAAAAGCGTAAAAAGTACCGTCGCCTGGTACGCAGTCAATGCCGTCAATGCTGTTTAGAGCATCAACCAAATAGTCGTGACGCTCTTTAAATGCAGTCACCATGGTTTTAATACAGCTTTGGTCGCCGTTTAATGCTGCCGCTGCCGCGTACTGGCTAATGCTGGCAGGGTTTGATGTACTTTGTGACTGCATTTTTTTCATAGCAGCAATAATTGGTTTAGGGCCTGCAGCATAACCGATGCGCCAGCCCGTCATAGCGTAAGCTTTGGAGACACCCGTTAGGATGACGGTGCGATCTTTAAGATCCGGAGCCACCATTGGAAAGTTAGCAAAGGGCGAGTCGCTCCAGAGGATATGCTCGTACATATCGTCGGTGGCGATAAGTACATTTGGATAATCACGCAGCACTTCCGCAAGGGCTTCAAGCTCGTTCGCGGTATAAGCTGTTCCGGCCGGGTTGGACGGACTATTGATGAACATTAAACGTGTTTTATCCGTTAGTGCGTTACGCAATTGTTCTGGTGTAATTTTAAAACGTTGGTCTATGCCGGCTTTAACAATAACTGGCGTAGCGCCAACCAACTTGGTCATGTCAGGATACGAAACCCAGTAAGGTGCGGGAATAACAACTTCATCTCCCGGATTTAACCAGGCACTGAGTAAATTGAAAATACTGTGTTTACCACCGGCTGACACAATAATTTCTGAACGTTGGTAGCTAAGGCTGTTGTCGCGTTTTAGCTTTTTAATAACAGCATCTTTTAGCTCATCGATACCATCAACAGCCGTATATTTGGTCTTACCGTCATGGATAGCCTGAATCGCAGCATCTTTAATAAAATCAGGTGTATCAAAATCTGGCTCGCCGACACCCAGACCAATAACATCTTTGCCTTGTTGACGTAATTCATTGGCTTTTTGAGTCACCGCCAGAGTCGGTGACGGCTGAATTGCATTGATACGATCAGAGAGTTGGTAATCCACGTTCAGATCCTGTTTTTCGCAAGGGTTGAAATGCCCATTACTATACGGATCAGAGCGGCTAAAGTCCATTCTCCGTAGCCACAAAGCGCAGTCTCATGTACACTATTCGGCTATCGAACTGAGGAGGGATTGAATGGCAGCTGCC
>NZ_DFTS01000025.1:7427-16301 GCF_002383015.1 Idiomarina sp. UBA4206 | reverse complement strand
GACGCATCAAGAAGTCTTATCAGCGCGCCGGTAGGACAAAAACTCTGGGAAATGACCTGGCCGGTTATTTTCGGTGTGGCTACCCTTATCAGTTTTAATGTTGTCGATACCTTCTTTATTAGTATGCTTGGAACTGACCCCTTAGCGGCTGTCAGTTTTACTTTCCCTGTTACCTTTACTGTTGTCAGCCTGGCTATTGGTCTGGGTATTGGAACCTCTGCGGTTATTGCCCGAAAGTACGGTTCAGATAAACCCGACGAGGCTCATTTTGATGGTTTTTCGGCACTTTCCGTGTCGGCTTTATTAGTCGCGGCTTTGGCCTTAATCGGCTACTTGCCGATGGATCCAATTTACAGCTTGCTGCAGGCTCAGGATAGGTTAATGCCACTTATCCGGGAGTACATGACGCTATGGTATTTTGGCTGTGTCATGCTGGTGACGCCTATGGTGGGTAATGCCGTATTGCGTGCATCGGGGGATACTCGCACTCCTTCGCTTATTATGGCTTCCGGTGGTTTAGCTAACGCTATTTTCGATCCTATTTTAATTTTTGGTTTGGGGCCTATTCCGGCTATGGGGATTCAGGGCGCGGCGCTGGCCAGTGTCATCTCCTGGTTCAGCGGCGTCTTTTTAGTTTTCTGGTTGCTGCGTCGGAATAAATTGGTGTCTTCAAAACCGCCGGGCGGCAGACTGTTTATTGACGCCTGGATAAAGTCCGCCAGAGGTATTTTAAAAATTGGTATGCCGGCAGCCAGCGCAAATATGCTGACGCCTTTAGCCATGTCAGTAATGACCGCTATTGTTGCTTCCTACGGTGCGCCTGCGGTGGCCGCTTTTGGTGTCGGTTCGCGGCTTGAATCGCTGGCCAGCGTTATTATTCTGGCGTTGTCTATGTCGTTGCCGCCTTTAATTAGCCAAAATTACGGTGCCGACCGCATAGACAGAGTAAAAGAAGCGTATCGAACCGCTCTAAAAGCGGTGTTGGCGATTCAGGCTGTGATTTATCTGCTTATGTTGGTTGGTGCGCATTGGATAGCGCAGATTTTTGCTGAAGAGAAAGCCGTTGCCGACATTGTAAAACTCTTTATTTATATTATGCCGTTGGGTTACGGATTGCAGGGCATTATTATACTGACAAACTCCAGCTTTAATGCTGTGCACCGGCCAATGAATGCCTTATGGCTGAGCATTATTCGTTTATTTGTGTTGTTCGTGCCACTTTCCTATTTGGGAAGTTTATTAGCCGATTTGACCGGTTTATTCATCGGTGGTGTCGTCGCTAATCTGTTTACCGCTATTATTGCGTATTGGTGGTTTTCACGAGAGTTGAGGAGAGAACGTGGCTAAGAAATTTGAACTGGTTTCTAAATACAAGCCGGCGGGTGACCAGCCCAAAGCCATCGAATCGCTGCTCGATAATCTGGATGCCGGTTTGGCGCACCAGGTGCTTCTGGGTGTCACTGGTTCAGGTAAGACCTTTACCATGGCGAATGTAATTGAGCGTTCGCAGCGACCTACGTTGATACTGGCGCACAATAAAACATTGGCGGCGCAGCTGTATGGTGAGATGAAAGAATATTTTCCCAATAACGCGGTGGAATATTTTGTCTCTTACTATGACTATTATCAACCCGAAGCTTATGTTCCGACGACCGACACCTTCATTGAGAAAGACGCCTCAATTAACGACCATATAGAGCAAATGCGTTTGTCCGCTACCAAGGCGCTTATGGAGCGGCGCGACGTAGTTCTGGTTGCTTCGGTATCGGCCATTTACGGCTTGGGTGACCCCGAGTCTTACATGAAAATGATGCTGCACTTGCGTCGTGGCGACATTATTGATCAGCGAGACATTATTCGACGCCTTGCGCAACTTCAGTACAAACGCAACGATGCGGCTTTTGAGCGCGGCACTTACCGGGTTCGTGGCGATGTTATTGATATCTTCCCGGCAGAGTCGGAAGAGATGGCTGTGCGAGTCGAGTTGTTCGACAGCGAAGTTGACCGCATCAGCTTTTTTGAGCCGCTGACAGGTCAGGTAACAGAAAAAGACGTTGCGCGCGCCACTATTTACCCGAAAACACATTACGTGACGCCGCGGGAAGTATTGGTTAAAGCGATTGAAAAGATAAAAGATGAACTGAAAGACCGCCGTGAAATTTTGCTTAAACAAAACAAGCTGATTGAAGAGCAACGGATTAGTCAGCGGACACAATTTGATATTGAAATGATGCTGGAGCTTGGTTATTGCTCAGGCATTGAAAACTATTCTCGCTATCTGTCCGGCCGTGCGCCCGGCGAGCCGCCACCAACCTTAATGGACTATTTACCCGATGACGCTCTGCTGATTATTGATGAGTCTCACGTTACCGTTTCTCAGGTTGGGGCCATGTACAAAGGTGACCGCTCACGTAAAGAGAACCTGGTTGAATACGGTTTTCGCTTGCCGTCGGCGCTGGATAACAGACCACTTAAATTTGATGAGTTTGAAGCCATAGCGCCACAGACAATGTATGTGTCGGCAACGCCCGGTAAATATGAGCTGGAACGCAGTAGTAACGAAGTGGTAGAGCAGGTGGTCAGGCCGACAGGGCTTATTGACCCGCAGATAGAAGTGCGGCCGGTTGCAACACAGGTGGATGATTTAATGTCTGAAATTCGTTTGCGCACCGAGCAGGGCGAACGGGTACTGGCAACCACATTGACCAAGAAAATGGCTGAAGATTTAGCAGACTACCTGGATGAACATGGAATAAAGGTACGCTACCTGCACTCAGACATTGATACCGTTGAGCGCATGGAAATTATTCGCGATTTACGTCTAGGCGAATTTGACGTGCTGGTAGGAATTAACCTATTACGAGAAGGCTTGGATATGCCCGAAGTGTCTTTGGTGGCAATTCTGGACGCTGATAAAGAAGGCTTCTTGCGTTCTGATCGTTCACTTATTCAGACCATTGGCCGTGCGGCGCGTAATGTTAATGGCCGGGCTATTTTATACGCTGACCGCATTACCGGCTCTATGCAGCGCGCCATGGAAGAAACTGAACGCCGCCGTAATAAACAAATAGCGCATAACAAAGAACACGGAATTACCCCACAGGGGCTTAATAAAGGTATTACCGATGTGATGGACTTGGGGCAGGGCTCAGCCAAAGCTCGTAAGAGTAAAGCTGAAAAAGCTCTGGCTGAAGTGGCTTCTGGCTATGACGCCCGTACCGTTGTTGTTAAAGACGCAAAAGCTGTCATGAAAGAAATTGAAGCTAAGGAAAAAGAAATGTACAAAGCGGCGCAGAACCTTGAGTTTGAACTAGCCGGAAAGCTTAGGGATGAAGTGGCCGAACTGCGTGAACAATTAAAACGAGCGGTTTAACAGAATACTCTGAGACGAACAGGGTTATCGCTTTTTTCAATTGGTTTTAACAACCTTAATCGGCAATACTTTATACTAAGTCGAAGTGGGAGGTTGTTATGAAAGACGCAGCAAAAACAGTATCATTTGGTATCATGCATTTTACTATAGCCTTTGGCGTTGTCTGGCTGATGACAGGCGATATCGTACTAGGTGGTGCAATCGCCTTGATTGAGCCTTTAGTGAACACAGTAGGTTACTATTTTCATGAAAAAATCTGGCAGCGCGGAGATAAGCGCCGGGCAGCGGTTGGTCGAGAAAGCGCGATACTTGGATAAAGAGGGCAGAGCGAGCTTCCCGCTCTCGCTCTTGCTGGTTCTGTTATTTGAAATGCGCGGTTATGTCGCCGCCATTATTTCTCTGACTTTCGCTGAAGATCGTACCCGACTGCTAAAACTCTTTTATACCAGTTCGGAGCAATTTGGACTGATGCTGCTGGTCGGATTACCGGCGTTAATTGTTCTGCTGGCAACGACCTTTGCTGGTGAAGATGAGCGCAACTGGGCCAATGTATTAATGCGTTTTGCCCAACCCTTGTTATTACTCTCGCTTATTGTCGATGCAACATTAATTCTGTGGATGTTTATTGAACAGCATGGTGCGTTTTCTTTCGGCCGGGCTGGCATTATATTTGGCTGGTTTATTTGTGGTTGGTACTTAATAAATTCCAGGCGTTGGCGGTTCTATCGTCGACATTTAGCTAGTCGTTATTAACACGGCCATTCAGGTAAAACCATTTACCATCTTCTTGCACGAAGTCAGACTGTTCTTCCATAAAAGCTACGTCATTGCCGTCTTTATAAAAAGCCCGGAAATGAACTTGTCCTTTATTCTGGTCAACGCTGGATGAAATGACCTGCAGTTTAAGCCAATTTGGAGAGTCACTTAAGTCGAGCAACGGCGGGCGCGAGCTACTGTGCCAGGTGGCTTCTAAATAACTGGCCAGGCGGCCGACAAAGGCACTGTAGCGCGAACGCATAAGTGCTTCCGGAGACGGGGCTGTTGCCTCTCCGCTATGGTAAGCGTAGCAACAATCCTGATAGGTTTTATCTAAGCCGCAAGGGCAGGGTTCTGTCATTTTCATAGCGCGAACTTTACCAGTACGCGCTATGATTTCAACTGCAATTTTAGTCGGTTTTACCCGAATGGTTCTTACCCAGTCCGCCACTGATGGTTAACTGTAAGGCATCAGCTGGTTTCATAGTCAGTGACTCAACGCAGTCACCCGGAACAATCACCATATAACCGCCTACGTTATAACTCATGGGTAAGAACACGGCGACCTGGTCTTCTTTCATGAGTTCGGACAGGCGATCGCCTTTAATGCCACTTTTTTTAGTAACAATGCCAATAAGTCGTAAGTTACTACCGGGCAGGGTAACCAGTACAACTGATTCTTCAGCAAAGTTCTTACCTGACATCATCTCGAACACATCATTAATTGTGCCGTATAAGCTGCGCAACAAAGGCAGTCTATTCATCAGTTTTCCGGGTAGTTGCCATAGTGAATCAATAAAATTCCAACGAGAGCTGAAACCAATAAGAAGTGCAATCGCTAAAAAACTAATAAAAGCCAAACCTGGGAAGTAAGAGGATTCACCGAGTAACGTTGTCCAAATTGGCTTCAGCCAGGTCTCTATTGTGACTAACAGCCATTGTAATAAGGCAAAAGTCACGACAATGGGCAGTAAAATAGCTAACCCTTTAAACAAATACTGTAAGGTTCTTTTCATTATTCAGGCCTTATGGCTTTATGTCAGTCACATTGTGAGAGCAATAGTTTAATCGGACAAGTAATATTCTATGGTGGATACCACCCGTATTTTCTTCAGGTGAGGGTTATGACGGTCGCGTGCACTGATACTAAACTGCCCCTGTCGAGCCTGCTTTATTTTGCCCAGTTCAGAGTTAGAGTCTAAGGCAAACTTTTCGGCTACCTCCCGCGCTTTTTTGGTCGCCTCTTCTATCATTTCGGGTTTCACTTCATTTAAGCGAGTAAATACATAGTCGGGTTGAGCCTGGTAGCTATCGGTAGTAAAAACAATACCTTCTTTGCCCAGTTCACCGAGAAGACTCATGATACCGCGAACTTGCTCAACATTTTCGGAGTATACAGTTATGGTTTTTGTGGCTGTATAGCGAAACTCTGCAGGCTGAGATGAACCATAGCTTTGGGCTGATTTATCGGTAATTGACGGGGCAGACGAAGAAATTTCATCCTGCTCTATGCCTTTATTTTGCAGAAACTCAATGACCTTTTGGTTGGATTTCTCAATGGTTTTATAAATGGCGGTTAAATCATTACTGGCGGTTGTAAATTGAATGGGCCAGATGACGGTGTCAGCAAGGTACTCACGCTCTGACAGCCCTTTTACAGTAACCGTGCGTTCCATCGACTTATGCTCAAGTACTGCATTTGAGCCAATCACAGCAATAATGGCGAAGCTGATGATCAGTGAAATACCGAGTATCAGAGTATTTTTAGTTGAGCTCATTTTAACTCCCATCGTGGTTTACTTACCTACACTATAGGACAAAATTCGTGACAAATGGCTATAGGGCAGCTGGGTTTGTTCGTGCCAGTGGTTAAAGGCATTTTGTGCCTGCTTCAGGCCTTTTTGACTGGTGGGGGAGGCATCTATCAGCTTGTAATTGGTCAGCGCGGTGACAACGTCATTAGACATAATAAAACCGTCCCAGCCAAGTTCGCGCAGAACGTATTGCGGAGTAACGCCGCCCAGCCGAGATCCGTTCTTTTTAAGGTAGTGCAGCAATTCTGCTTGCCGGCTTGATGGCCACTGCGCTAAGAACTTACCAAAGCTGCCGTACTCTTCGGATACTTCAACAATCATACGGGCGTTAGCTGGAACGGTATTTATTTTCTGCTGATTACGAACAATGCGTTCATCTTTTGACAGTTCTTCTAATATCTCTGGTGGTACTTGTTGCCAGTAAAGCGGAACAAAACCTTTAAAAGCTTCCTCAAAACCCGGCCATTTCGCCTCAATAATTCTCCAGACAAAGCCCGCCCGAAAAATACAGCGGGTAATAGTAGCAAGTACATCCCGGTCTTCGAGTTGTTCTAATTGGGTTACGGACGATACTTTAGGCAGGCGTGCAAGCATCGCACTTTCGCCACCTTTACGCTGGCAGGCTCTGTCATAGAAACGAGAAAAGTTGATTGTTATATCGGTCATGGTCTTCCTGCTTTTTAATCTAGCATCCAGTCTGCAATGGCGCGGCAATGAAGTTCGGTGGTATCGAACAATGGCAGGGCAGAATGTTCTTGTTGAACCAGCAGACCAATTTCAGTGCAGCCTAAAATAACGCCTTGTGCGCCTTGCGCTGCCAGATCTTCAATAATTCTTAGGTACTGTTTGCGCGCGCTATCAGTAAATTGGCCATGGCACAGTTCTTTAAAAATAATGTTGTCGACTGTATTGCCGTCACCTTCACCGGGTATCAGTACCTTAATGTTTTGTTGTTCAAGGCGCTCTCTATAAAACGGTTGCTGCATGGTGAAGCGTGTACCCAGCAACCCAACCTGGTTAACGTTGTTTTGTTTAAGGTGCTCCGCCACGGCGTCGACAATGTGCAATAAAGGCAGTTTAACGGCATCTTCAACCTGTGGAGCCACTTTGTGCATCGTATTTGTTGCTATAATAATACTTTCAGCACCCGCTTTTTCCAACTGCCGGGCTTTGGCAATAAGAGCTTGTGTAGCTGCATCCCAGTCACCCTTACTTTGCATCTCTTCAATAGGCGCAAAGTCGAGGCTGGCCAGAAGAATTTCAGCACTGTGCAAGCCTCCCAGGCGCTTATTTATTAGCTGGTTCAAACGCTTATAATAAGTGCTGGTTGATTCCCAGCTCATGCCACCAATAATGCCGACTGTTTTCATTAAAGCCTCCGCAACCGTCTTTTAAACACAGCCTACCTTAGTTTCTTAAGCAAGTTAACGCAGAGTTTAGATGAAAAATATCTAATTTATATTGCATTTATTTTAATTGAACGGTCAATTAACTAAGTTTGATTTTAATTGAATGATCAATTAACCTTAACGCCGTTGTCACATTAGCCCCATACATTAAGGAACTTCACTACAACACAAGAAACAGGAACTTTTATGAAAACTTATGTGCCTATGAAGCAAAGCTTAATCGCACTATCTGTACTATCAGCATTATCTGCTACCTCCCTGCCAGCAATGGCGCAAGACACTCAAGATCAGCAAGCAGAAGAAGAAAAAGAACAAATGGAAGCCATTGTGGTTACTGGCCGCAGTGTTTCTTATGCG
Organism: Idiomarina sp. UBA4206; assembly: GCF_002383015.1. Classification (NCBI taxonomy): domain Bacteria; kingdom Pseudomonadati; phylum Pseudomonadota; class Gammaproteobacteria; order Alteromonadales; family Idiomarinaceae; genus Idiomarina; species Idiomarina sp. UBA4206. Next base: position 8,592 of record NZ_DFTS01000025.1, on the reverse strand, counting down.
AATAACGCCGCTTCTGCAGAAATGAAAAAGCAACAAACGTCTATGACCAGCGCTTTGGCAATGGTTGATAACTTACCCGGCGTTTTGGTAAACGAAGGTGACCCGTTCGGATCTGATGAATGGTCAACCAGCATCTCAATTCGCGGTTTCCAGTTAGATTTAGAATCTCAGCAAATTGGTATGACTGTAGATGGTATTTCTAACGGCAACTCAAACTACGGCGGTGGTACTAAAGCCAGCCGTTACATTGACACTGAAAACTTACGTGGCACGGAAGTTTCTCAGGGTACAGCCGACATTAGTTCTCGTTCAAACGAGGCTTTGGGTGGTACCTTGAACTTTACGACTATTCGTCCTGCGTACGAAGAACAGTTTACCGTTAGCACCACGATTGGCGAGCATAACGCACAAAAATTGTATGCACGTTACGATACTGGCGAAATCGCTAAAGACACTTACGCGTGGTTTTCTCTTTCGAGCCAACAAAACGATGACTACATGGATGGTTCGGTAACCAATACGCGTGACCATGCTGAAGGTAAAATTATCAGTCGTGTTGGTGACGTAGATTTAACGGGTTACGTGAGTTACGACGACGCTCAGGAATATACCTATCAACGAGTTTATGGTTTAGCACAGTATGAACAAAACTCTGAATGGGACGGCCTGACTGAAGACTGGACAGGCATTCCTTATCAAGACCAGGCATGGCGTGAAGGTTGGGTAACTGAACGTGAAAACCTGTTTGGTTACCTAAAAGCCGACTTCATGTTGGGTGAAGTGGATGTCAGCACTAACGTTTACTATCACGAAAACGAAGGTGCTGGTAAGTGGATTCCATATTACATCGCTGATGTTACCGACGACGGTGCAGGAAACCCTCACTCGGAACTGGACCCTTCAACCACAGCTTACGGCGGTTCTTCACAAGGTTTTATCTATTTTGTTAACCGCGACGGCCAGTCATTATCACCTGAAGCAGGCTGCGAGAGCTCAATTGGTTACCCTTATGGCGGCGGCGGAGCCGAAGTAGACCCGGGTTGCTATGAGCAAGGCGCTATGCCGGTCAGTTCGCATCGCCATACTCACTACGAAAAGCAACGCTACGGCGTCAATGGTGACTTTGTATGGGATACCACAATTGCCGGTATGGCAAACACCTTAC
>NZ_DFTS01000025.1:6227-7374 GCF_002383015.1 Idiomarina sp. UBA4206 | reverse complement strand
GTTTCTGGTACGAAGATTACCAGCGTGATGAGTACCGTGACTGGCATAAAACCATTGATGCAGCAGCGAGCCCGCGTCCTGAAAGTAACCCTTACTGGGTTCAGTACAGCCGTGAATTCCCGGTCGAAACTTTGATGTACTACATTGAAGACGAGATTGATGCCGGATTTGCGAAATTCCGTCTGGGCGCCAAGAAGTTTGATGTTGAGGTTTCAAAAGAAGACCAGTTTAACCCTGACAACAACCTGAGTGTATCGTCTGACTCGGATGCTTTATTGTCAGCTGGTTTTGTTGCGCCTCTGCCGGTTAACGGAATGGAAGTGTTCGGTGGTTACGCCGAAAACTTTGCAGCCGTTAAAGATGCGGTACTAGAGCGTGATGATACGGATGTAAGCCAGGTTGAACCGGAAACAGCGGACAACATTGATTTAGGTTTGCGCTATTCAACGCCGGGCTTTAATGCAAGTTTGACTTACTATGATATTACCTTCGAAAATCGCATTACTTTTGTCAGTAATGAAGACGTTGACGGTATCGACTTTTTAGAAGCGGCAGCCGGTGGTTATGTTAACACAGGTGGTATTGAGTCTGACGGTATTGAAGCATCACTGGATTACAATCTGAGTGATAACCTTGGCGTTTATATGTCTTACACAAAAAATGACTCAACCTATACGGATGAAGCATTCCGCGGCAATACGGTACTGGGCAGTGCTCAGGACATGGCCGTTGTTAGCTTTGACTACACTAAAGGCGACTTCTATGCCGGCTTTAGTACTAAGTATGTTGGTGAGCGTTTCTTAGACCAGGCGAACACTCAGGAAAGCGATTCTTACGTTGTGAGTGACCTTTACATTGGTAAAACCGTTTATGACATTGGTGGTGCAATTGACAGCATGGAGCTGAGCTTCACTGTGAATAATGTCTTTGACGAAGATTACCTTGGTACTATCGCTCCGGGCGCTGGTTGGATTGGTGCGCCACGTACGGTTGCACTTAATGCTAAGTTTGTATTTTAAAACTACCCCGAACCACATGCGGTTAACGCCGCATGTGGTTGCTTTAGTAGCAAGCAACAACAAGGTAATCAATACACATGTATAAACTATTAGCACTATCCACATTATTACTGAGTGGTTCTGTTTTT
>NZ_DFTS01000025.1:1261-6154 GCF_002383015.1 Idiomarina sp. UBA4206 | reverse complement strand
ATTCTGTTTTTGCTGATGCACCCGGCCGGATTTTATTTGGTTCATGTTCGCATCAGGACAAAGACATTCCCATTTTTAACAGCATTATTGAAGACGACCCCGAAGTTTTTGTGTTTCTTGGGGACAATGTCTATGGCGACACCGAAGACATGTCAGTGTTGCAGAATAAATATGAAAAACTGGGCTCTAAGCCGGGTTTTAAAGAACTAAAAGAGCAAGCAGAGCTCATCGCTATTTGGGATGATCATGACTACGGTGCGAACGACGCCGGCAAGGATTACCCTAAAAAAGAAGCGTCAAGAGATATCATGCTCGACTTTTGGGGTGAGCCGGAGAGCTCTCCGCGTCGCACTCGTGAAGATGGTATTTACACCTCATACACCTACGGTGAGGGCGAAGAAAGCATTCACGTAATTTTGCCCGATTTGCGTTGGAACCGGGATGATATTGCCCACGTGACGCGTGAAGAGTATGCAAACGAACGCAAACCGAAAAACATGGGGCCTTATAAAGTTCACAGCGACCCTAACGCCAGTATGATTGGCGAAAAACAATGGCAGTGGCTGGAAGAACAGTTACAAAAGCCGGCGCGTATTAAAGTCATTGGCTCCAGCTTACAGCTTTTAGCTGATTTTACCGGTTGGGAGTCGTGGGCGAATTTCCCCTCTGACCGCCAACGTTTGTTTAATCTTATTAAAAAACATAAGGTTAATGGTGTTATCTTGATAAGCGGCGACACCCACTGGGGTGAAATCAGTTACTACGACGAAGATTTAGACTACCCACTATGGGAAGTTACGTCATCAGGACTGACTCAGGAGTGGAAAGACGTTAGCCCCAATAAACACCGCATCGGTCAGTTTATCAATAAGGTAAATTATGGTGCGCTGGACGTTGACTGGGAAAAAGACGATCCGGTTGTGACTCTTGGACTTTACGATGAAGCAGGTGATGTAGTTAACGAACACCGCTTCAGGCTGTCAACGCTGGAACCTTACGAATAAAAATTAAACCATGTGAGAAAGCTATGCCAAAAGTAGGAATGGAATCAATGCGGCGTCAGCAGTTAATCGATGCCACCATCGATGTGGTTGCTGACGTAGGCTTACGAGGAGCAACCATAAACTTGATTTCGCGCAGGGCGGGAATGTCGTCCGGTATTATCAGCCATTATTTTGGCGGTAAGCAGGCGCTAATTGAGGCCTCTGTACGGTATTTGCTTTCTCAGCTCAAAATGGAGCAGTCACCGGATAACCCGTATGACCGCTTGATGAAAATTGTTGATTTGAACTTTTCTGATGTGCAGCAGGCAGATTCAAGCACAAAAACCTGGTTAAGCTTTTGGGGGCAGTCAATGCATGACGCTGACTTATATCGCTTACAGGAGCTGAATAAGCGCCGGCTTGTGAGTAATTTGCGTTACAGTTTCAAGCAACTACTGAATCCCGAAAGTGCGCGTGAGGCAGCGGAAGTGACGGCCGCGTTAATTGATGGTTTTTGGTTGCGCTGTGCATTAAGCCGGGCAAATGAAGAGAAGTTCAGTCAGGCAAAAAAATACTGCAAAAAATACATTAATGGTGTGCTGGAACAGCACGGTGTCAGTTAAACCATTGCCAAATTATAAGGGAGTTATCGTTGTCCTCTACATTACTTAAAAACTTTATTCATGGCCGTTACGTCGACGACAGTAACCATGAATACTTTGACGTGATCAACCCAGGTACCGGGAAAGTGATTTACACCGTAGAGTCGGCAGGAGAGTCGCTGTTGGAAGACGCGGTGGAAAGTGCTCAAAGAGGGTTTGAGGTTTGGTCACAAACCCCTCCAATTGAGCGAGCCCGAGTATTACAACGTGCAGCGGCGATTCTACGAGAGCGCAATGACGAGCTGGCAAAGCTTGAAGTGCTGGATACCGGTAAGCCCTGGCAGGAAGCTGTTGAAGTCGATGTTCAGACTGGATCGGATGCTATCGAGTATTTTGGCAACTTATGCCCGTCAATGATGGGCGAGCAACAAAGTGTTGGTAACGACTTCTTTTACACACGACACGAGCCTTTAGGTGTCTGTTTTGGCATTGGTGCCTGGAACTACCCGTTGCAAATTGCTTGCTGGAAAGCGGCTGCGGCCCTTGCTGCAGGTAATAGTATGATTTTCAAGCCATCCGAAGAGACACCTCGTGGCGCTGCGATGTTGGCAGAAATATTTATCGAAGCAGGCGTACCGGAAGGCGTATTTAACGTGGTGCATGGTGATGGTGTTGTCGGTAATTATCTGGTTCAGCATCCGTCGATTGCGAAAGTGTCGCTGACAGGTGAAGTAGGCACGGGCAAAAAGGTAATGGCCGCGGCGGCAGGTACCCTGAAGAATGTGACCATGGAACTGGGCGGTAAATCACCGCTTATTGTCTTTGACGATGCTGACATTGATGAAGCAGTAACCGGTGCCATGATGGGTAACTTTTACACCCAGGGCGAGGTCTGCACCAATGGCACTCGGGTTTTCGTGCACAAAGACTGTTACGACACTTTTATGGAGCGTTTATTAGAGCGCACCAAGAACAATATCGTAGTCGGCGATCCTATGGAGCCTGAAACCAACCTGGGCGCGCTAATTTCTGAAAATCACCTGCATAAGGTCATGGCTTATATTGAGCTTGGCAAAGAGCAGGGCGCTACTCTGGCATTTGGTGGCGAAAGATTAACGCCAGCGGGCTGTGAGAGTGGCTATTTTATTGGCCCCACTATTTTTACTGACTGCACAGATGACATGCGCATTACGCGTGAAGAGATTTTTGGTCCGGTGATGTCCGTTCTGACCTTTGAAACGGAAGAAGAGGTCATTCAACGAGCTAACAATACCGATTACGGGCTGGCAGCTGGTATTTTCTGTCAGGACTTGCGCAGAGCTCATCGTGTCATCGCTCAGCTGGAAGCCGGTATTTGCTGGATTAATGCCTATGCTAATTCGCCGGTAGAGATGCCGGTAGGTGGTTACAAGCAATCGGGTATTGGTCGTGAAAATGGTGTGGAAGCACTTAAGTCTTATACTCAGACAAAATCAATTTATGTCGGAATGGATAAGCTGGAAGGTCCATTCTAATGACAGTGAATGAGAAATTCGATTACATCATTGTGGGGGCGGGTTCGGCCGGCTGTGTGCTGGCCAATCGGTTAACAGAAGATCCGGATGTCTCGGTATTGTTATTAGAGACTGGCGGCTCAGACAAAAGCATTTTTATTCAGATGCCAACCGCGCTGTCGATTCCGATGAATACGAAAAAGTACGCCTGGCAGTTCCACTCGGAACCTGAGCCTTATCTGAATAATCGTGAAATGCATTGCCCCCGGGGCAAGGTTCTTGGTGGCTCCTCGTCGATTAACGGCATGGTTTATGTTCGCGGTCATGCGCGGGACTTTGATGAGTGGCAAGAGCATGGTGCTGAAGGCTGGGACTACCAGAATTGCCTGCCGTATTTTAAAAAGGCGGAAGACTGGGCTTTTGGTGCCGATGAATACCGTTCGAAAGATGGCCCTTTGGCGGTGAATAACGGTAACAATATGCAAAACCCGTTGTACAAAGCCTTTATTAAGGCCGGAGTTGACGCCGGTTATATGGAGACCAGTGACTATAACGGTTTTCAACAAGAAGGTTTTGGTGCCATGCATATGACCGTGAAAAACGGTGTGCGCTGGTCCGCTGCTAATGCGTATTTAAGGCCAGCTATGAGCAGACCTAACCTGGCGATAAAAACCGGGGTTCAGGTCAGTAAAGTGCTGCTGGAAGACAAGCAGGCTATTGGTGTCGAGCTTTATGAGAAAAACAACATTGCTCGCTTTTTTGTGAATAAAGAAGTGCTTTTAAGTGCAGGTTCCATTGGCTCTCCGCATATTCTGCAGCTATCGGGTATTGGTAACAACGAGACCCTATCTGCAGCGGGCATTGAAACTCAGCATGAGCTGCCTGGTGTCGGGGAAAACTTGCAGGACCATTTGGAGTTTTATTTTCAGTATCAGTGCAAAAAGCCGCTGACGCTGAACAGTAAGCTAGGACCTCTGAGCAAGTTGGCTATTGGTGTACGCTGGATTTTATTCAAAACCGGCTTGGGCGCAACGAATCATTTTGAGTCCTGCGGTTTTATTCGCTCGAAAGAAGGTGTTGAGTGGCCGGATCTGCAATATCATTTTCTGCCGGCAGCCATTCGCTACGATGGTAAATCTGCTTTTGAAGGACATGGTTTTCAGCTGCACATTGGGCACAATAAGCCGAAAAGCCGTGGTTGGGTTAAAGTGAAAAGCTCAGACCCTTTTACCTCGCCCCAGATTCAATTCAATTATTTGCAGCATCAGGACGACATTGAGGCATTTCGGGCCTGCGTAAGATTATCTCGCGAAATTATTGCTCAGCCGGCAATGGATGAATACCGCGGCCAGGAAATACAACCGGGAAAAGACATTGTGACCGATGAGCAGATAGATGCTTTCGTGCGTGATGCCGTAGAAAGTGCTTATCACCCCTGCGGCAGTTGTCGTATGGGTGCCGAAGATGATGACATGGCAGTGATTGACTCACAAATGCGTGTGCGGGGCTTGCAAGGACTTAGAGTTATTGACTCGTCGGTTTTCCCAACGATTCCAAACGGCAACCTGAACGCGCCAACCATCATGGTCGCGGAGCGAGCGGCTGATATCATCAAGCATCAGAACCTGCCGAGAGCTGAAGTTGATGTTTATAAAGACCCGCAATGGCAACAGCGTCAGCGCAGTGGTGAGGCCAAGCGGAGCGCGTCATGTTAACTCTTGTCAGTATTGGCATGCTGTTTTTCATGGCCATGGTGGTCTTTATTGTTATGCGCTGGGGGCGGCTGAAACTTAACGGTCGCTACCCGGTGTCTAC
>NZ_DFTS01000025.1:0-1202 GCF_002383015.1 Idiomarina sp. UBA4206 | reverse complement strand
CGCTACCCGGTGTCTACTATGACATTCATTGCTATTCTGTTTACCTCGGGTCTGGATGTTGGACTCATTATGTTCCCGCTGACAGAGTTCCCGGTTTATGCCGATATAAAGGAAAACAGCGAGTACGCTTTTGCCAACCCTTTGGCTATTGAGTTTGGCTTCTGGGGCTTTCTGGTCTGGGCCATTTACTTTGTCACTTGTTTTTATTTCTGCGCAATTGAACCCAAGGTTAAATTCTTTGAGATTACCTGGGTTAAGTGGATTAATAACATCGTGATAATTGGCACCTGTGCTTTTACCGCGCATTTGTTATTTGCGAACTTGAGCTGGTATTTACCCAGTATTGCGGTTAGCGAAGGCTTCCCCTGGTACTACGCGCTGATTGTCGGCGGCACCATTTTATTTGCGGTGTACTCAAGTACCGAGCTTAAGTTTGTTAAGATTCTTAGCTTGTCATCTGGTGGGCTGTTCTTTGCGTTAATTCTTGGGCTAGGCAGTATCGCTTTACTGTCTGACAATGTTTCTGCGCCTGACTATTTTAGTACCTTACCCTTATTGACCGACTACTTTGAACATCTACACCGGTTTGTTCTGCCGATTAATGATTACCATGCGTTTTACCTGTTCTGGTGGTTTGCCTGGAGCATTATGATTGGTCAGTTCACCGCGCGCTTTGTTGGTAACATGCGCACCATTTGGCTGTTCTTAGCCATGCTGATATGGCCGTCATTGTCCATTGGTCTCTGGTTTAGTGTTTTATACTTATTCCACTTAAAAGGACTGGATACTTCCGGATTCATTAATCTGGCGATGGTGTTTGTTGGAATTGTTTTCGTGATCAACTCGCTGGACTCTTTAATCCGGCTTTATTCCGACAACCTGAACTTGACAGTAGCGCGTTTTGGCAAACAAAAATATATGGCCTTACATGCCTTTTTGATGATGTCATTAACTGTACTATTTAGCGTTCAGTTTATAAAAATTCAGTGGGTTGGTGCGTTGGTTATTGGTATTGGTTTGTGTTGCTTTGTTTACATCGCGCTTGGTAAGCAACAGCAGCCGCTGCCTAAAACTGAGGCATTGGTACCAATGCCTACGAAGAAGAAGTAACCTGATGCCATTGCATCAGGTTATGTTCAGTCCCCAGTCGTTATAGGCTGCTTGCGCGAGTTCATCCCGGAATTTAGGATCGGCAATATGAA
>NZ_DFTS01000050.1:9137-9710 GCF_002383015.1 Idiomarina sp. UBA4206 | reverse complement strand
CGAAAGAACGACGGCGCGGATCCAGCCGGAAGTTTGTGACAGCGTAGCGCGTTACTACCAGTGCTAATAAAGCCACCAGAGCCAATAACACAGGGCGAACGCCAGATAATGTCAACCATTCAGTCATTGATGCATCCTGGGTATTTTGTTTGGGGCAATTATGGGGGCGTCTTTAATGTTAAGTAAAATAGATATAAAATATAATATTGTTCTATTTTAAAGAACGGTTATTAGCAACTATGAATTACAAACATCTCTTTTACTTCTGGCATGTGGCGGAAAGTGGCCATTTAACCCAAACCGCTCAAAAACTTCATGTGTCGCAATCGGCGTTATCGGCGCAAATAAAACAGTTGGAAGAATGGTTAGGCACGCCTTTGTTTGAGCGTCAGGGGCGACAACTAGTGCTGACTCAGGCCGGGTACATTGCTCGTCAGTACGCCAACCGGATTTTTCACGAAGGTGAGAACCTGGTCAAACAACTGAAACAGGGAATGGACGGTGCAGATTTAGTGATTCGCATTGGTCACGCCTCGACCATGTCACGTAACTTTGTCGAAGCATTTATCAGCG
>NZ_DFTS01000050.1:6789-9103 GCF_002383015.1 Idiomarina sp. UBA4206 | reverse complement strand
CAGGACGTGCAATACCGGCTGCACTCAATGACCCCCGACCAGTTATTTAATGAGTTGGCTAACCATCAAATTGACCTGGCGCTGGCGAATACCAACGTACGGGGCAGTGACAAGCAATTATGGCAAAGCCGCCTGTTAGCGCGTCAGCCAGTATCCGTTATAGGGCCGCCGGGACGCGATATAGAACGCCTGACAGATGCCTCTTTACGGAACAAAAACTGGGTTCTACCACCGGAAAACATGCCCCAACGTGCGGCATTCGATATGTTAAGCGCCGAATACAAATGGCAACCACGGGTACTTGCCGAGGCAGACGATATGGCAATGTTGCGACTACTGGCGCGTGATAGCGGAGCCCTGGCGGTTATTCCGGATGTTGTTGTGAGGGATGAGTTGAACAACGGGCAGTTAAAACGCTACCTGACTCTGCCCAACGTGTTCGAACACTTTTATGCGATTACTCTAAAGCGCCCTTTCGAGCATCCAATGGTGGCTCGGCTTCTCAAACGCTTTGCGTAGCCCGTTGCAAGGCAAAAGGCTACGCACTCAGTTCAGCGCGGTAACTTACGCTTTTTCACGGTTGGCAATAAACTCTAACGCAAGGTCAATACGCGCCAGAACCGTCTTTTGGGGGATAAGTTCCAGCGTTACATCTAACGAGGGAGAGTTGCCTCCACCGGTGGCTGCAACACGCAGCGGCATACCTACTTTGCCCATGCCGACGTCCAAGTCAGCGGCGGTCTGATTAATTGCCGCCTGAATATTCGCCGCACTCCACTCAGCAACAGCTCCCAGCAATTCTTTGGCTTTTACCAGCGGCTCTTTCGCTACCGGACGTAAATGCTTTTTCGCTGCTTTCTCATCAAACTCTTCAACCGACTCAAAGAAGTAACGGCTAATGGCTGCCATTTCTTTTAAGGTTTTTACCCGGTCAGCCTGCAACGACACAACTTGCTCTAGCGCTGGACCATTGCTTGTGTCCACACCTATTTGGTCAAACTGCCATTGCAATTGCGGTGCAACTTGCTCTGCAGGCAAAGTTTTCATGTAGTGCTGATTTAACCAATTAAGCTTTTCGGTATTAAACGCTGACGCTGCTTTGTTAACGTCATCCAGCTTAAAGTACTCAACCAGCTCTTCACGGCTGAATATTTTCTGGTCACCATGAGACCAGCCCAGGCGTGCTAAGTAATTCACGACCGCTTCCGGCACATAGCCATCATCGCGATACTGCATCACACTGACTGCACCGTGACGTTTCGACAGTTTCTTACCATCGTCACCTAAAATCATCGACACGTGAGCGTACTGAGGTACCGGCGCGCCCAGAGCTTTCAGAATATTAATCTGACGCGGGGTGTTATTAATATGGTCTTCACCACGCACTACGTGAGTAATATTCATGTCCCAGTCATCAACCACCACACAGAAGTTATAAGTCGGCGTACCGTCAGTACGGGCAATGATCAAATCATCCAATTCGGTATTAGCGAACTCAATGCGCCCACGAATGTGATCATCAAAAACCACACTGCCGTCTTGTGGGTTACGGAAGCGGATCACGTACTTATCACCGCCTACGTCAGGATTGTCACGGCAGTGACCGTCGTAACGAGGCTTTTCACCAGCCGCCATTTGCTCTTCACGCATTTTCTCTAAGCGCTCCGTTGAGCAATAACATTTATAGGCTTTGTCTTCTTCCAGTAACTTGTCGATTAACTCTTTATAGCGCTCAAAACGTTGAGTCTGATAATAAGGTCCGCGATCCCAGCTTAAACCTAACCATTCCATACCCTCTAAAATGGCATCAATAGCAGGTTGCGTTGAACGTTCACGGTCGGTATCTTCAATACGCAGCACGAACTCGCCGCCCTGTGCCTTTGCAACTAACCATGAATACAATGCCGTACGGGCACCACCAACGTGCAAATACCCAGTCGGGCTGGGGGCAAAACGCGTTACCACACTCATGTTTATTCCTTTCTTTGAAACCGGTCAATTTAATGAGCGTAAGTTTATCAAGACTGAGCGCTTGGCGCATCTGCTATTCGAAGTGATTAAAATGTCAGCAAACGAACCAAAGTTAGCAATTTTTATTTGACAGTTTATATCTGCGCCCTATAATGCCACCTCGCAACGACGCAGAAGTGTCACAGTGAGAATGGTTGCTTAGCTCAGTTGGGAGAGCATCGCCCTTACAAGGCGAGGGTCACTGGTTCAAGCCCAGTAGCAACCACCACTTCTCTTCTTCCCCTTAGTTGCAGACCTTCAGGATGGTTGCTTAGCTCAGTTGGGAGAGCATCGCCCTTACAAG
>NZ_DFTS01000050.1:1440-6727 GCF_002383015.1 Idiomarina sp. UBA4206 | reverse complement strand
CAAGGCGAGGGTCACTGGTTCGAGCCCAGTAGCAACCACCATTTTTTTATCCCTCAGCTTTCTATCTTTTCAGTATTAATTTTTCAGATAAATAATCCAGTAGCACCCGTACTTTAGGAATCACCTGACGATTTTCCGGATACAACGCCCATATGCCATCATCCGGTTGTCGAAAATCCGCTAACACTTCCTCTAACTGTCCATTTTCCAACGACTCAGTCACGTAATAATCCGGCAGCATTGCCAACCCCAAGCCTTTTATTGCGGCATCACGAAGTGCCAGACCATTGTTGCAATGCAGGTACGACTCCGGTCGCACAGTTTCCAGCTTGCCATCAACCTGAAAACGCCATTGCTTAACCGTTCCGGTAAAACAGCGATGCTCATCCAAGTCATCAATGTTTTGCGGACATCCAAATTGACTAAAATAAGCCGGTGAGCCTACGACAAAATGCCGGCGTGACCCTAGTTTCCGGGCGCGTAACCTCGGGTTCCCCAGTTGCCCTAAACGTATAGCCACATCATAACTGCCTTCAATTAAGTCGACCTGCTCGTTTGTCAGCTGTAAATCCAGACGACAATCCGCATAAACCTGCAAAAAATCATTCAACAGAGGTGCAATAAACCGCTCGCCATAGTAGACCGGTGCCGTAATGCGAATTAAACCCTGTGGCTGTTGTGTGCGCTGCTGAATGGCCTGATCGGCATCTCTCAGGCTGGCAACGAGGTGCTGGCAATGGGGCAAGTAGAGCTTTCCCTCTTCTGTTAAGCTGACACTTCGGGTTGAGCGATACAGCAGTTGCATCTGTAGCCTTTGCTCCAGCGCTGCAATATTTCGGCTTACCTGTGCCACCGACAGTCCCAATTGGTGAGCCGCTGCGGTAAAACTATGCAATTCAGCCACTGCCGCAAATTCGCTAATTCCCTGCCAAGGCTTCATACTGCCCCATTATTTCATTAATGAAAAAGTAATTTGTAAAAACAGTAGATTACCTGCTTATGAGAAAAAGTTAAACTTAGGCTACGCTTTTACGTAATGAGACGATGAATCAAACAGTATAAGGAATCAATATGGAAACGATTAAGTCACGCGCTATGGTTGCCTGGGGTCCGGGCGAACCGCTGAAAGAAGAAACAATTGATGTTGCACCACCGAAAAAAGGCGAAGTCCGCGTTCGCATTATTGCAACCGGTGTCTGCCACACTGACGCTTACACCTTGTCAGGTAAAGATCCTGAAGGCATTTTTCCTTCCGTATTAGGTCACGAAGGTGGCGGTATTGTTGAATCTGTCGGCGAAGGCGTCACTTCGGTTGAAGTCGGTGACCATGTCATTCCTTTATACACCGCAGAATGTGGTGAATGTAAGTTCTGCACCTCTGGTAAAACCAACCTGTGTCAGGCGGTTCGTGCCACTCAGGGTAAAGGTTTAATGCCGGACGGTAGCAGCCGCTTTTCAAAAGACGGCGAGACCATTTATCACTACATGGGAACCTCGACCTTCTCTGAATACACCGTTCTACCAGAAATTTCACTGGCGAAAATTCCAAAAGAAGCACCGCTTGAAAAAGTGTGTCTGCTTGGCTGTGGCGTCACCACTGGCATGGGCGCGGTTAAAAACACCGCCAAAGTGCAGGAAGGCGACACGGTTGCGGTATTTGGCCTTGGTGGTATTGGTCTGGCGGTTATCATTGGTGCCGTGCAAGCTAAAGCTTCCCGCATTATTGCCATTGATGTGAACGACGACAAACAAAAAATTGCCAAAGAGCTAGGCGCGACCGACTTTGTGAACCCAACCGAACACGACAAACCCATTCAGGAAGTCATTGTTGATATGACCGACGGTGGCGTCGACTTCTCATTTGAGTGCATTGGTAACGTAGACGTTATGCGCGCTGCACTTGAGTGCTGCCATAAAGGCTGGGGTGAATCTGTCATTATTGGTGTTGCCGGAGCCGGTGAAGAAATTTCTACCCGTCCGTTCCAGCTGGTTACAGGCCGTGTATGGCGTGGCAGCGCCTTTGGTGGCGTTAAAGGCCGTACCGAACTGCCTGACTATGTTAAACAATACATGGACGGTAAGTTTGACCTGGATACCTTTATTACCCATACCATGCCGTTAGAAGACATTAATAAAGCGTTCGACTTAATGCACGAAGGCAAGTCGATTCGCTCAGTCATTCATTATTAATGGAGTCAGTAATGAAACAAGTTAGCGAAACCCGCTGTTTTGGCGGTCGTCAGCTGCGCTTTGAACATGACTCTGAAGTACTGAACTGCACTATGCAGTTCAGTGTCTTTTTGCCATTACGCGCAGAGAAAACAGAGGTTCCGGCGGTCTACTTTTTATCGGGCTTAACCTGCACTGATGAAAACTTTTCCACCAAAGCCGGTGCGCAGCGAGTGGCCACAGAGCTGGGTATTGCCTTAATTATTCCTGATACCAGCCCGCGTGGAGAGGATGTAGCTGACGATGCAGACCGCGCTTACGACTTAGGTTTAGGTGCAGGCTTTTACGTCAACGCGACTGAAGAGCCGTGGAAGTCGAATTATCAAATGTACGACTACATTGTGAAAGAGCTGCCGGAATTGGTTGAAGCGGAGCTGCCGGTTAATGACAAGCGCGCTATTGCAGGTCATTCCATGGGCGGACACGGAGCTTTAGTTATTGGCTTACGTAACAGTGACCGCTACACCAGCATTTCCGCATTCTCGCCGATTACCAACCCAACACAATGCCCCTGGGGTGAAAAAGCCTTTAGCGCGTATTTGGGCGATGATCGCGAACAATGGAAGCAATACGACGCTGTTGAGATCATCAAATCTAAAGGTCAGACACTCCCAATTCGAGTTGATCAGGGCTTAGCTGACGGATTTTTAGACGAACAGTTAAAACCTGAGAACTTAAAAGACGCCATTAGCGAAGTTAACGGCGGCGGTACGGTTCATTTACACGATGGTTACGACCACAGCTATTACTTCATCTCGTCATTTATCGAAGCTCAGCTTCGCTTCCATGCGAAGTACCTGACCGCGTGATACGTCATATCATACGGTAAATTTTATAACCGCCTGACGCAGCTGCTCAGTTTGTTGACGAACCTGAGTGACTGCGTCAGCGTTTGACTGTGCATCATTTGCCGCTTCCACACCGGCATCCCGAACCCGGGTAATATTTCTTGCGGTTTCGTCGACAACTGCGGACTGCTCCTCAACCGCAGTAGCAATAGAGGCCGAGCGGTCGTTAATTTTAACCAGCTCAGTATGAATGCGGTTGAATAGCTCATCGGATTCAGTAGAGTGCTGCGCACTCTCTTCACCCAGCTCATTACACTCTTGCAGGGTATTCACAATAATCTGAGTTTGCTGGTTCAGTTGACTGGTAATTGACTCTATCTCACCAATAGACTTCTGAGTACGGGAAGCCAGCGTACGGACTTCATCCGCCACCACGGCAAACCCTCGTCCCTGCTCACCTGCGCGGGCAGCTTCAATAGCCGCATTCAGCGCCAATAAGTTGGTTTGTTCAGCAATACCATTAATCACCGTCACAATTTGTGTAATAGACGCACTGCGCTCTGCCAAGGTATTCGCTTCAGTTACGCTACTGTTCAACCGTTCTGCTAAATAACGCACTTTCTCAACACCAGCCTGTACCGAGGTACTACCATGTTTCGCCTGTTCAGACAGACTGTTCACTTGCTCAGCAGTATCTTCCGCGTCATTGGCAATAGTGTGTGCCGTGCTACCCATTTCATTAATAGCAGCAGCAACCTGATCCACTTCATGCGACTGCATATCCAAGTTTTGTGAAGTATGGGTCACCGTATCAGACACTTGCTGTGTAAGGCTATTCACCGTTTCGACAGACTGGTTTATTTGCTGAATAACACTGCGGAAATAACTTAGCAGTTCATTAAAGCTATCAACTAAATCGCCAAGCTCGTCATCACGGAACTTCTCCGAGGACAACGTCAGGTCATTACTCGTCTGAACCCTTTGCATATCTTCACGCAATTGGGTCAGCGGCTGATTAATGGAACGTATCACCCAGACCAGCATTGCAATAACAATGAGTGCGATAACAGCAAATACTACGACAGGTACCCACTTCATGGTTGCCTGACGAGAGGCGAGCAATTCGCTCAGCTCTTTATCTAACTGCTCAAGCGACGCTTCCATATTGCTGGCAATAGTTCTGACCTCGCCCTTTATTCCAGACTCTTCATCAAGCCCTATTTCCTTAGAAAGAGCTGCATAACGACCAAAGTCACGGCGGTACGCATCGACTTTTTCCGCAAGTTCAGGCGTTGCAGATAGCTCTCTTTTTAATTCGTCCAGCAAGCCCTCTACCCGGCCGAGATACTTATCGTCGAAGCGCAACATAAAGTCCTTTTCGCTGCGACGAACCTGCAGCAAAGTAACCAAAAGCTCAGTACGTCCGGCAGTATCAATCGCTTCTTCTAACTCATGAGTTGCTGAACGCAGCGCGCCATAAGCACCGCTATTTTCATCTAACCCACGCTGCTGAAATGCGTTGACCAAGTGCTCAAAGTTTTCGCTATAACGTTCTACCTGGCTTTCTAACTGTTCAATCAGTTGAGAGGAAGCTTTATCATCAACCAGAGCATTAAGCTGCTCAAGCCGATTGTCAGTTATGGCAGCTTGTTGAGCTAACTTCTCTGAGTAGCTCTTATCCATTCGTAACAGAAAGTCTTTTTCCGCACGGCGCAATTGCAGCAAGCTATTATGTACGGACTCTCGAAGTTCACTCGCACGATGTAATTCACTCACTTGTGACTGGAAAAGCATCATTAAGGCAAGCAACAAAATAAAGGCCGCTGTGGCGATCAAACCAACAGAAAGAAGCTTATTACGAATTGACATAGCAAACACCCAACAATAAAAGTGGCGGAATAATAGACAGCACCTTCACATTCCGCAATGATCTATTTTGTTAAGGGTATGAATTTTTTATGACAGTAGTATGACAAACGAAAGAAGTATTACTTACTGGGTAAATACCCTCACAGCCAAAGCGGTTATACTTCTGATCTCGCTCAATACTTCTCGCATAAAAAGGAAGCAGTAATGAAGGTAAACTCAGCGGTAGAAGCCCTGTCAATTCTCAACGATGGCGATGTCATCTGGTGCCAGTCGATGGCTGCCACCCCTTATAAACTTCTGGAAGGTCTGAAAGAGATCGCTGCACAACGTAAAGACCTGACGTTGTTACAGTTGCATACAGAGTACAGCGAGATACTCTGTGACCCTGAGCTTAAAGGAAT
>NZ_DFTS01000050.1:971-1263 GCF_002383015.1 Idiomarina sp. UBA4206 | reverse complement strand
TTCTTTGTTGGGGCCTCAACTCGGCAGGCGGTGAATCAAGGTCTAGCCGACTATGTGCCCATTTTTCTCTCTGAAATTCCCAAGCTGTTTCGCTCTGGCGAACAGCCATTGGATGCCGCAATCATTCAGGTGTCACCACCGGATAAACACGGTAATTGCAGTTTAGGTATTTCAGTTGAAGCAACCCGGGCCGCACTGCAAGTTGCGAAAAAAGTGGTTGCCTGGATAAACCCCAACATGCCACGGACGCACGGCGATGCGTTAGTCTCGTTAAAGCGGTTTGACCGTTATT
>NZ_DFTS01000050.1:383-862 GCF_002383015.1 Idiomarina sp. UBA4206 | reverse complement strand
TTACGAGGAAGCAGCTCCTATCCCACTGCACAACCAACAACCACAAAATCCTGTGACACAAAAAATTGGCGAACGCGTTGCCGGCCTTATTAATGACGGGGATTGTTTGCAAATGGGTATTGGCGCAATACCAGACCCGACTTTAGCTTGTCTTCATCATCACAAAGACTTAGGCATTCACACCGAAATGTTCTCTGACGGCGTATTACCGCTGGTTGAGCGTGGCGTCATAAACAACAGCCGCAAGCGTAAGCACCGAGGCCGCATTGTCACCACTTTTGCGATGGGTTCTCAGGCACTTTATGACTTTGTTGATGACAACCAGGAAGTTTTCTTCCTTGATGTTGAGTACACTAATGACACCTCGGTGATTCGCCAAAACAAGCAGGTTATGTCTATAAATAGCGCCTTGCAGGTCGACCTGAGCGGTCAGGTTTGCGCAGACTCCATTGGCACTAAAATATACTCGGGCGTCGGCT
>NZ_DFTS01000050.1:0-248 GCF_002383015.1 Idiomarina sp. UBA4206 | reverse complement strand
CACAGTCACACCACTGGCCCATTGAGTCGGCGGCCAAATGGACTTTGTACGCGGCGCCAGCTTATCGGAAGGTGGTCGCTCGGTTATTGCTCTGCCTTCAACAGCCTGCGGCGGCACTGTCTCACGCATTAGCTCACTGCTTGCGCCAGGCGCCGGCGTGGTCACCACTCGTGCCCATGTGCATTACATTGTCACCGAACATGGTGTCGCTAACTTACGCGCCAAGAGTATGAGTGAACGCGCGCGCG
>NZ_DFTS01000045.1:23452-24584 GCF_002383015.1 Idiomarina sp. UBA4206 | reverse complement strand
CCAGAGGGTGACCCGCTTGCCGTGGATGGGCAGATCACGATAGGGAATATCACGCTTGCCGATCCTCACGAACTCACCCTGCACGCCGCATTCCTCACAGGCGACGGGATCGGGCGCGTCCACTTGGAAGTGCATTTCGTCGTCGGTGAATTTGAAGCCCAGCACCTGGTACTCAGGCAGGTGCAGGATATTGTCGGGCATTTCGGTCATGCGACCCACTCCTTACGGCTGCCGAGTGTCACATTGGCAAGCTTCATTTACCTCTCCTCTCTTGCAAACAAGAATACTACCCCCTAGTATATGAAAATACTGTCCACCAGTATAGTTTAAGCTACTTAGAGAGACGGCCGCATGCATACGAT
The DNA here is from genome assembly GCF_002383015.1 of Idiomarina sp. UBA4206. Taxonomy (NCBI): domain Bacteria; kingdom Pseudomonadati; phylum Pseudomonadota; class Gammaproteobacteria; order Alteromonadales; family Idiomarinaceae; genus Idiomarina; species Idiomarina sp. UBA4206. Next base: position 24,222 of record NZ_DFTS01000045.1, on the reverse strand, counting down.
CAAAGACAAAGCCAAGCTATTAGCCCGCGTTCGTCGCATTCAGGGGCAGGCAGCGGCACTGGAAAAGCAGCTTGACGAGGAAGGCGATTGCACGGCTGTGCTGCAACAAATCGCCGCGATTCGTGGGGCGGTGAATGGACTGATGGCAGCCATCATTGAGGGGCACTTGACTGATCACGTCGTCAGGGAACCCGAGTTGGAGCAGCGGAAACAAGACTTGGAAGCGGTGCTGCAGGTCATCAAGTCCTACCTCAAGTAGAACATCACGAGCTACAGCGTGGGTGCCCTAGACAGAGGCGAACTTTGGCAGTGATTTAATATCCGCGCCCCTGAAGTTCTTGCGGAACCGGAGCTGTTAGCAGGGCTACGCCATCAATCGCCACCACTTTCATTGGTCTTGCTGACCATAATTTTTATCAACTCGGAGTATTACAGTATGCATGGTCACAGGCTCGAAGAATGGCAACACAATCATGTTTTTGGTCAAGATCGTAAAAAATCCGGTGAAATACGCTCACTGATCGTCGTCGCTCTAACTGTCGTCATGATGGTTTGGGAAATTCTGGCCGGTGTCTTATACGGTTCGATGGCCCTCCTGGCCGATGGCCTTCATATGGGCTCTCATGCTGTCGCTCTGGGTATTGCAGCCTTCGCCTATGCATACGCTCGCCGCAACGCAGGCAATACACAGTTCTCATTTGGGACCGGGAAGGTCAATGCGCTAGGCGGGTTCACCGGCGCGGTCCTACTGGCAGGCTTCGCCCTGTATA
>NZ_DFTS01000045.1:17545-23228 GCF_002383015.1 Idiomarina sp. UBA4206 | reverse complement strand
GGCTGGAACTGGATGGACCCGATCATGGGTATCGTCGGCGCGTTACTTATCACTCGCTGGTCATGGCATCTGTTGAAGGACACCTCCCGCGTGCTGCTTGATCAACAGCGCAGTGACTTGGAGCACGACGTCAGATATGCCATTGAGAGTGACGATGCACGAATCAGCGATCTGCACCTCTGGGCCATTGGTCCAAATATTCACGCCGCCATTGTCTCGATCGTTTCGCATGCTCCCGAGTCACCTGCCGTTTATAGGCAACGTATACAGGCTAGGGGCCCGTCATTAGTGCACGTTACTGTTGAGCCACAGCGTTGTATTAATGAAACGAAGAATACCAGCGCCGGATAAAGAGATTTCGAGGCTCCAGCCCATTGTGGAGCCTCGAAAAATAAACTTACAGATGACCGTATAAAATCCATGCGCCCACTGCAATCAGCGTTAGTCCACCAAAAATTTCTGCTCTGTGTCCCATGACCGACCCTATAGCGCGCCCTAGCATTATGCCAATAGTCACCATGAGGGTCGTTGCAAGCCCAATCAAAGCTGAAGCTATCCATATGTTGACATTAATGAAGGCCAGACTAACACCTACCGCCATAGCATCAATACTAGTACTAAATGCCGTTAGACAGGTCCGGATCAAAGACATTTTTTGGGCTTTATGCTCCTCACTACCCTCATCAGGCCTTGTACCCTCATAAATCATGTGAAGACCCAGGACCGTCAGGAGTGAAAAAGCAATCCAGTGATCCCAGGCCTCCACATAGCTTGCTGCTGATTTTCCAATTAGCCAGCCTACAAGCGGCGTAATTGCTTCGATAGAACCAAAGATGATTCCTATTCTGAAAGCTTCTGTTAGGCGTGGTTTTTTAAGGATTGCGCCTTTACCAATCGCAGCAGCGAAAGCATCTGTGGACATGGCAAAGGCAAGCAAAAGAAGGGCTATTGGGTTCATCTAACTGGCTCCGGTCGGGCATATCGAGTCCACGATATATCCACACGCCCGACCTTAGGCATGGATATATCGATGGTCTCGCCAACCGAGAGGTGTTCGCACCATGGCATCTGGCCAATTATGTTGACACGAACTCTTCCGAGTTTCGGAAGCAGGCTACTCCCCAAAGAGGATGCAATATAACAACTATCCTGAACGATCACAAATGTTTGATGGTTGACGGGTATATTCTCTGATCTATAAAGCGCCCTAGGGTGGTGCCACGTTTACCGGAATACGCAAACGTCCCAGCCATGATTAAATCCGCATCCATCAATCCAGGAAAGCGTCAATTCCCAAGTTGACAGACAGCTTAATCGTATCGGAGCACATCAACCAATAAATCCGATGAGATGGGGTATTGCGACCTCCCCGCCAAACCTAGAGATCAACCAGATTTTCCGGTTACCCTTAATAGGTTAGTAACGCCTATTGTGTCCCCGGTTAGCGGGTGTTTTTCGTCAAAGCTGACGCCGGATAATAGCCAGGACATTGCCCAGACAATGATCAATAAGCCAAAAAACATAACGGCCGGGTCAGGTAGTTTATTACCGACCTTTTCAACGCCATCAAGAAGGCGGTTAAGCAGACTGTCCGGTTTTTCCTTTTGCGAACGGTCTGGTTGTGGAGATTGAGCCATGGTGTAACCCCTGATTGTTATTTTATTGGTCTAATTATTATGCGCAGGTATCATAACCATTATTGTGCAGCGGAACAAAGCAAACAGGGTGAAAAAAGTGTCAATGATTTGTGGTACAGATGAAGCCGGTCGGGGGCCTATTGCAGGGCCGGTTGTGGCGGCAGCGGTGATACTGGATCCGGAGAATCCAGTTGAAGGGCTAAACGACTCGAAAAAGCTGAGCGAGAAAAAGCGCGAGAAGCTCAGTCTGGAAATAAAGGAAAAGGCGCTTTACTGGGCCATTGCTCAATCTGATCCTGATGAAATTGAGGCTATTAATATTCTCTGGGCGTCGATGAAAGCCATGCAAAGAGCGATTGAAGCACTTCCGGTTAAGCCTGACATGGTTTTAGTGGACGGTAACCGGGTGCCTGAATTAAACGTCCCTGCAAAAGCTATAGTGGGAGGAGATGCGAGTGAACAGTGCATTGCGGCAGCATCGATTTTAGCGAAAGTGGAACGGGACAGACAGATGCTAAAGTGGCATGAACTCTACCCACAGTATGAATTTGACAAGCACAAGGCTTATGGCACTCCCAAGCACCTTGAACTATTAGAAAAATATGGGCCGTGCCCTATACATCGCAAGGGCTTTAACCCGGTGAAGCGTGTGCTCGCAAACTTGTGATTTAACCTGAATATTCATACAATACAGGCCTATTCATTGAGCTCTTTTAGGAAGTTGGAAGCCACCATGCAGTCTATCCCGCACGTTGATATGCGTCGTTACCATGACGACTTTGATGCCTTTACTCAAGATGTAGGCAACGGTTATGAGAAATATGGCTTTATTGCCTTAACTCAGCACGGAGTTGATACAACGCTTATTGAACGGGCACTGGATACCTGCCGTGAGCTTTTCGCGTTACCGGAAGACATTAAGAAGCAATATCATCGTCCGGGCGAGGGTGGCGCGCGCGGCTATACTCCTTTTGGTACCGAGGTTGCTAAAGACGCGACACATGTTGACTTGAAAGAGTTCTGGCATGTGGGCCGGGAAGTGGAAGGTGAGCCGCTTTACCCACAGTTGTTACCTAACGTGTGGCCGCAGGAACTGCCTAAGTTTAAGGACGACATGCTCGCTATATACGCGGCATTAGATAAGCTGGGTAATCAGGTACTGGATGCTTTAGCCGTTTATTTAGGTCAATCGCAGGACTTTTTCCGAAATAAGGTCAACAACGGCAATTCAATTCTGCGTCCTTTGCATTATCCGCCTATTATTGATGAAGATACCCCGTCTGTTCGTGCCGGCGCACATGAAGATATTAACGTTTTAACCTTATTAGTGGGTTCGCGTGAGCCGGGGCTGGAAGTTTTAGCCAAAGACGGGACGTGGGTACCAGTAACAATTATCGAAGGTGCTATTATCTGTAATGTGGGTGATATGCTACAGCGGCTGACCAATCATGTGTTGCCATCTACGACGCATAGGGTAGTTAACCCTCCCGCACCATACAATGCTAAATCACGTTACTCTATTCCGTTCTTTTTGCACTTTAATCCGGATGTGATGATTACGCCTTTGGAAAGCTGTATTTCCGAAGAAAATCCGCAGCGCGATGAACCGATTACCGCGGATGACTATCTAATGCAACGCTTACGTGAAATTGGGTTGATAAAAGACTAAAAGGATCAACTGGTGAAAAAAGGCGAGTTTAATTTAAAACGTATGGTTCGAGGGTGGACGGCTGTTGCAGCTTCTGCGCTGTTAATCAGTTGTGCCTCTGCTCCTCAGGAGCCCCAAAGCAATAAGTTCCAATTAACGCTGTTACACATTAATGATCATCACTCTACTTTGGCGCCAAAACAGCAAACTCTGGTTTGGGGTGATCAGGAGTGGCAGGTTGAAGCAGGCGGTTTCCCAAGGGTTGCGGCTCAACTTAAGGCGCTCCGAAAAGCGAATAACAATGTGCTGACCCTGCATGCTGGCGATGCTCTTACTGGTAGCTTGTATTTTACGTTATTTGGCAGTGAAGCCGACGCTCGTATGATGAATAACGTGTGTTTTGACGCTTTTACTATTGGTAATCACGAGTTTGATAATGGCGATGCAGGGCTGGCCAAGTTTCTGCAGCAGTTGGGCACTGAACGTTGTCCGACAGCCAAACTAGGGGCGAACATTAAGCCTAAAGTGGGTGACTCTCCTTTAACACCGAACCGTGATTGGGAGATGTTCAAACCCTATACCGTTGTTGAGCGTAATGGCGAAGAAATTGCCATTATTGGTCTGGATATCGCCAGTAAAACTAAAAAATCGTCACAGCCCGATGAAACTACTGAGTTTTTAGATGAACTGGAAACGGCGCGTAAATATGTTGCCGAAGTTCAACAGCAGGGCATTGAGAAAATTGTCCTGCTGACTCATATTCAGTACGAACGTGACAAAGAGCTGGTGCAGCAACTGCCTGGCGTCGATATTGTCATTGGCGGTGACTCACACACCTTACTGGGTGATTTCAGCGGTTTTGGAATGGAATCTGATGGACCATACCCAACTGAGTTAACAAATGCCGATGGCGACAAAGTTTGTCTTGCTCATGCTTACCAGTATTCACTCGTAGTTGGTGAAATGCAGGCGTTTTTTGACGGTGACAAAATTGAAGAATGCGGTGGCCGGCCACACTACCTTTTGAGTAATGATATTCAAGTGAGTGACGGCATTGTGACAACTTATGAACCCATCAAGACTGCATTGGAAGAAAGTGGTGTGTTCAGCTTTGTCGAGCCGGATGCTGAGCTGCAGAATATGCTGGAAGATTATCAAAGCAAAGTTGAGGACTTTTCTGCTGAAGTGTTAGCGCAAGTTCCGCAACAAATTTGCAGTCAGGAAATTGATTTACCACGACGCGACGGCTGCGCTGATGTAATGAGTTCAGGTGCTCATCGCCTGGTAGCCGAAGCCTTTTTGCATTCAGTGCCGGAGGCCGACTTTGCGATACAAAACGGTGGTGGCGTAAGGTCTGATATTAGTGAGGGAGATTTCACAGTCGGTGACGCATTTAACGTACTGCCTTTTGCGAATACGCTGGTGAAACTGGAGCTCAGTGGTTCTGAGTTCAAGCAGGCAATGGAAGAGGCGTTAGCTTATTCAGTCTCTGACGGCGGCTCAACACGAGCGTACCCTTATGGTGCCGGTATTCGTTACTCGGTTGATTTAACCAAAGAAAAGGGCAGCCGTGTGTCTAATCTGCAGGTGTGGGATAAAGGCAGCAACAGTTGGCAACCAATGACGGCAAGGGCAACCTATGTCATGGTCACCAATAGCTTTATTGCCGGTGGTCAGGATGGTTATGATACGTTTTATCGTGTCAGTGAGCGAGGTCGGGCCCGCAATACAGGAATAGACTACGCTGAGTCTTTGGTGAATTACGCTCGTACTCAGGACGTATTAAAACGCCCACAGGATTTTGCAACACAGTCTTACGTTCCTGCCGGAGATAATTAGTGGCTCGACAGTTCGAGCCTGCACCTGTTTCAGATAACGCCAGATTTGATTTTATTGTTGTCATTCTGGCGTTATTGACGGCTTTTGCCCCGCTTTCCATCGATATGTATCTGCCTGCATTCAGCGCTATTGCGTCTGATTATGCAACCGATACACATCACGTTGAATTATCGCTTACTGCCTTTTTCTTCGGTCTTTTTATTGGTCAGTTACTTTACGGTACTGCGACCGATAAGTTCGGACGCAAGAATCCGTTGTATATCGGGCTGGCAATCTACGTGGTGACGTCTATTGGTTGTGCTTTTGCCCCGGACATTCAGTGGCTTATCGTTTTACGCTTTTTCCAGGCCATTGGGGCCTGTGCCGGTATTGTTATTGCCCGGGCGGTGGTGCGTGACTTATACACACCACAAGCATCAGCCCGTGTGTTCTCTTTTCTCATTCTTGTTATGGGCGTCGCGCCTATTCTGGCCCCGTTATTTGGGGCTTATGTAACGGAATGGATGGGTTGGCGCGCTTTGTTTCTGATTGTGGCTGCATTGGGCGTTGCGTCAGCGGT
>NZ_DFTS01000045.1:9474-17482 GCF_002383015.1 Idiomarina sp. UBA4206 | reverse complement strand
TGCGTCAGCGGTAACCATTCACTTTGTCATGCCGGAAACGCGGGGGCGCCGCTACGATGTGCGTATGCGGAACACCGGCAGCACCTATTGGTCAGTGCTTCGCGATCTGTCTTTTCTTCGTTATTCGTTAACAGGTGCTATCGCTCAGTCGGGTCTGTTTGCTTACATCACTGGTTCGCCGAAAATGTTTATAGAAGTTTTCGGTCTTTCGCCAACTCACTACAGTTGGTTATTTGGTCTGAATGCTATTGGTATTATCGGGCTTTCTCAATTAAATGGTTGGTTGTTGAAGTACCATTCCTCTCGCAAAATTCTTAATGTTTCTTTGCCTATGCTGGCAATAGTTTCGGTCATAATGTGTGTTATGGCTTACTTAAATGCGAGCTTCTGGGGAATTTTGCTGCCTTTATTCGCCTATATTTCAACGCTTGGTTTGGTTTTCCCCAATGCTATGGCCGGGGCTTTGGCAGAACAAAAAGAACGGGCGGGCTCAGCCTCGGCGGTAACCGGTAGCTTACAGTTTTTAATTGCGGGTTTGGTGTCTGCCGGAGTGAGTCAGGCTGGTTCTTTTACTGACTACGCTATGGCGTGGGTGATAGGTGTGGCCGGCTTACTAGCGGTTATTGCATACCGCGTAATGCGCCGGCCCGAATAGCTTTTTTAGTTATAGAAAGTCGGTGCTGCAGGCCCAACAGGGAAGCCGAACACAAACACCCAGAGGAAGAAGAGTACTGACCAACCGACAAAGAAGACCATAGAGTATGGCAGCATCATGGCAATCAGGGTTCCTATACCCAGGTCCTTCTTATAACGAGCGGCGACTGCCAATATCAAACCGAAATAGCTCATCATAGGGGTAATGATGTTTGTTACCGAGTCACCAATACGGTAGGCGGCCTGAATAACCTCCGGCGAGTAGCCAATCAGCATGAGCATAGGTACGAAGATAGGCGCAGTAATAGCCCACTGTGCCGAAGCCGAGCCCAGCATTAAGTTAACGAAACCGCAAACCATAATGAAGAACAAGAAAATGATAGGACCGGTCATGCCAATATTGGTCAGGAACTCGGCTCCGTTAATGGCAAAAATGGTTCCGAAGTTAGTCCATTTAAAGAAGTTGACGAATTGTGCGGCAAAAAACACCAACACAATGTACATGCCCATAGTACTCATACTGTGCGACATAGCGTCAATGACATCACGGTCGGTTCGCATGGTTTCAACGGTGCGACCATAAACGTAACCCGGAATGGCAAAGAAGAAGAAGATGTAAACCACAACGCCCTTGAGGAACGGGGAGCCTGTGACTTCACCGGTTTCAGGGTGGCGCAGAATGCCCCATTCAGGCACGACCGTTAACGCCAGAATGCCGGCGAGAATCAACACACTAATACCAGCGTAAATTAGCCCGCGTTTTTCCTGTTTGGTTAAAGGATCCATTGAAGATTGATCGGATAAATCAATAGAAGCTTCGTCTTTGTTGTATTTGCCCAGTTTTGGCTCAACAATTTTGTCTGTGATCAAAGCACCCATAATGGCAATCAAGAAGGTGCTGACCATCATAAAGTACCAGTTGGCTTCGGCGCCGACGGTATAGCTTGGGTCGATTATTTTAGCGGCTTCTTCGGTAATGCCCGACAGTAAAGGGTCAACCGTTCCAATTAACAGGTTGGCACTGTAACCGGCAGAGACGCCGGCAAAAGCTGCTGCAAGACCAGCCAGGGGGTGACGACCCAGTCCATAAAAAATCATGGCAGCAAGAGGTACCAGAACCACGTAACCAAGCTCGGCCGCGGTATTGGAAACGACACCGGCGAAGACCACAGTAACGGTAATAAGACGTGGCGGGGCCTTCATGACCAGTCCGCGCATGGCGGCTGAGATTAAGCCCGAACGTTCAGCAACGCCCACACCCAAAAGAGCAACCAAAACCGTACCTAAAGGCGTGAACCCGGTAAAGTTAGTGACCAGGTTGGTCACAATGCGCTGTATTCCTTCAGCATTCAGTAAGCTGACGGCTTTAATAACGGTTTCGCCGTCTCTGGGGTCAATTGCGCTGACACCGAAGTAAGCGGCAATACCACTAATGAAAATAATGAAGAGGCAGAACAGAGCGAATAAGGTAATTGGGTGGGGTAACAGATTACCGAGCCACTCAACGGTATCAAGAAAACGGGTAAACCAACCGCGCTTGCTGGTTGCGTTGTAGTCGTTATTGGGAGACTGCATAACTCACGCCTTTATTATAAGTTTTTAAACCAGCGCAAGATTCTAGCATAAAAAAAAGGCGCCGCTGAAACCAGGGCGCCGTTTTTACTGAGAGGTTAGCGATTATGCCGCTTCACCTTTCTTTAGATTTTTTAATGCGTAATCAAACGCTGCTTTACCGGCTAACAGATCTTCCGGAGCAAAGTCATCAACATTGATGGTACGTAAGCGACCCGCTTCAGTGCGTTCTAGTAACGCAACTTCATCGTCGCTCAGTACGCCCAGCTCTTTACCTTTAGCACCAATTTGGTCTAACTGAGTAAAGCTAAAACGTTTACCGGCGGCTTTGCAGACTTTGTCGTACAACGGCTCGGCAGCAATGACGTCTTGCAGTGTTTGCTCAAGGAAACCGAAGTGACCTTCAGGGCTCAGGAACTGACCTTCGCCTAAGCGTGTGCGTACGTCATTAGGTGACATCAGCATACGGGCAATTTTGTGATCGTTCTTGTCTGAAGGACGTTTAGCAATGCGGCCTAACGGGTACATTACTGCACGCATGAAGCTACCAACACCACCAAAGTTTGCCAGCATTTCTAACTGTGCTTCCTGCAGCTTATGCAAGGTATCCTGCATAGCCCAGTGAACTAACGGCAGGTCTTCTTTAATGCGGCCCTGGTCATGGAAACGCTTCAGAATACAAGAACCAATGTACAAGTAGCTAAGCATGTCGCCTAAGCGTGCAGAAACGCGCTCTTTGCGTTTGAGGCTGCCACCCAGTTTACCCATAGCAATGTCTGACAATAATGCCATGTTGGCACTAAAGCGGTTCATCTGCTGATAGTATTTACGGGTTTCGTCGCTTGCCGGAACAGAGCTCAGACGGTGACCACCAAAGCCATAAAATACCGAGCGAACGAAATTACTCATGGCAAAGCCAATATGACCAAATACGGCTTTATCAAACTTTTTCAGAGCTTCAGGCCCTTGCTCCGCTGATGCTTCCATTTCTTTTAAAACAAACGGATGACAGCGGATGGCGCCCTGGCCGTAGATCATCATGCTACGAGTCAGAATGTTGGCGCCTTCAACCGTAATAGCAACCGGGACACCCTGGTAACCACGGCCTAAGTAGTTATTCGGACCTAAACAAATGCCTTTACCACCATGGATGTCCATAGCGTCGTCCATGCAAGAACGTAACTTTTCAGTCATGTGGTATTTTGCAATGGCGCCAATAACCGAAGGTTTTTCGCCCAGGTCGATACCTTTGGTCGATAACATGGTGACAGCGTCCATCAGGTACGCGTTACCAGCAATGCGTGCCATTGGCTCTTCAACACCTTCCATTTTACCGATAGGCAATTTGAACTGACGGCGAATACGTGAATAAGCACCCGTTGCCAGAGCAATTGACTTAATGCCACCAGCGCTATTTGACGGCAGAGTGATTGAACGACCAACTGACAGACATTCAACCAGCATACGCCAACCTTTACCGGCGTTTTTCTGACCACCAATAATGTAATCTAATGGAACGAATACGTCGTTACCACGAATAGGACCGTTTTGGAACGGGACGTTAAGCGGGAAGTGACGGCGACCTATTTCAACACCTTTAGTGTCACGAGGAATAAGGGCACAGGTAATACCCAGCTCTTCTTCTTCACCAATAAGGTTGTCAGGGTCGTACATTTTGAATGCCAGACCTAGTACAGTAGCCACTGGTGCTAACGTAATGTAGCGCTTGTTGAAATTCAGCTTAATGCCGACAATTTCTTCGCCATTCCATTCGCCTTTACAAACCACACCTGAGTCAGGAATAGCACCCGCGTCAGAACCGGCTTCCGGGCTGGTCAGTGCGAAACATGGAATTTCGTCACCGCTGGCCAGGCGAGGCAGGTAATGGTCCTGCTGTTCTTTGGTACCATAATGCTGCAACAGTTCGCCCGGACCTAATGAGTTAGGTACGCCCACGGTTGAAGCCAGTACTGTACTCACGCCTGCCAGTTTCTGTAACACACGAGACTGCGCGTAAGCAGAAAACTCCAGACCACCGTATTCTTTCTTGATGATCATGGCGAAGAATTTCTCATCCTTCAGGTACTGCCAGACATGCTCGGGCATATCCGTTAGTTCGTGTGTGACTTCCCAGTCGTTCAGCATTTTACAGACTTCTTCACAGGGGCCTTCTAAGAAAGCTTTTTCAACAGCCGTTAATTCGGCCTTAGGTACGTCGTGAAGTTTTTTCCAGTCAGGGTCGCCGCTGAATAAGTCGCCATCCCACCATACGGTGCCGGCTTCCAGTGCATCGCGCTCGGTGTCAGACATGTCTGGCATAACCTTGCGATATGCGCTAAGAATAGGCTTAGTCAGCAGGTTTAAACGAATCGGTGCTAAGTTGAGTGGTACCAGCACAATGGCTAAGGTAACCCAGAGAACCGGGCCAACAATGTCGATTGCGCTACCAATAGCGAACATAATAACTAAACCGGCGCTGAACATGGCCAGGCTGGCTCGTTTGTAAATTAATGCAGCCGCAACTAAAACAGTAGCGACAATCCAAAGTGCAATACTCATAGTGTAATACTCCGACTTGGAGGTCTGACCAGTGATACTGTGCAAGTTAGATCAACGAGCGGTTATTTTCAAGCAAAAATTGAACGGGCGTTTGAATTTTGTTGTCAATATAAACGTCCAGTAGTAAATAAAGTGGAGAAGTGACAGTGAAAAGGACAGTCAGTTGGCTGGTATCCAGTGTTTTAGTAGGCAGTATGACAATGAGCTATGCCAGCGCCGATAACCATCAAAATGCCGAACAGCCTATCGAACAGTCAATGAAACCTTATCAGGCTGATTATTTGATCACGCGTGGTGATAGCGAATATGGGGAAGGCTATCGTTACCTGGAAGTGTCGCCTGAGGACGAATGGCAGTTGCGAACGAAGTCCGATATTTCCTGGTTTATTTTGTCCGATACGCGTGAAGCTCGCTCGGTATTTATTGTGGATGAAAAAAATAGCCGATTGGAACCGCGCGAATTTATTTATATGAGAACCGGAACGGGGTCGGATAAGTCCTTTCATGGCGAATTTATAGCGGATGAGAAGAAAGTCCGTAACGTTGATACCGGGCGCATGCTGGAGGTGAACTGGGAAGATGCCTTGTTCGATGAAGCCAACGTGACGGAACAGTTGCGTGTTGATTTAGCCAATGGTTCTGAAGTCTTCGAATACCGGCTTGTTGATGAAAAAGGGAACGAAGATGAGTACCGTTTTGAGGTATTAGCGCGAGACCAGCAGTTATCTTTACCTTACGGCAAGGTTAAAGCAATAAAGGTAGGGCGCATAAGGGATAATAACCGGCGTCAGACCTTTTTCTGGTTTGCGCCGGAGCTAAACTATGTGATGGTTAAAATGCAGCAGTTTAAAGAAGGTGACGAGCAAGCGACCATGTCGCTTAAGAGCTTGTCTATGTAAATTAATCTGCTGCGTAGCCTTGGGCGCCTAGCACTTCGCCATCGAGGGTGACGCGCCCACCTTCCAGTTTCAGACGCCCCTGACAGAACCAGTTAACCACCAGTGGATAAATACGATGTTCCTGCTCGTGAACCCGGGCCTGAATATCTTCTACCGTGTCGCCTTCGAAAATAGGAACCTTAGCCTGCAATGCGACCGGGCCCCCATCCAGCTCTTCTGTTACAAAGTGCACACTCACACCATGTTCGGTATCGCCTGCGTCCAAAGCTCTTTGGTGCGTATTCACCCCTTTGTATTTGGGTAACAAAGATGGGTGAATATTAAACATGCGGCCTTCGTAGTGGCGCGTAAATTCGCCTGTCAGAATACGCATAAAGCCGGCAAGTACGACCAGATCGGGCTGGTAACTGTCTATCAATGTCTTTAACTCAGCGTCATAAGCTTCACGAGAGTCAAACTCTTTGTGGCTTAACACTTCGGTATCAATGCCTTTAGACGAAGCTTTCTCTAAACCTTTAGCGGAGGCTTTATTGGAAATAACCGCAACAACTTTACCGGCGACTTTACCGTCTTCACAGGCCTTTTGAATGGCCTGCATATTACTGCCCGTGCCTGAAATTAGTACAACAATACGCTTCATTAGTGAGTCTCGTCGGCCAGAATGTCGACTTGCTCTTCACCTTCAGCTGCATTGGCAATACGGCCAATTTTCCAGGCGTCTTCGCCAGCATCGGTCAGAATGTGGATGGCTTTGTCTGCGTGCTCGTTTGGAACCGCAATAACCATACCCACACCACAGTTAAAGGTGCGGTACATTTCTTTCATGCTGACATTGCCGTTTTCTTTTAACCAGTCGAAGATAACCGGCCAGTCCCAGCTGTTGCCATCAATAACGGCTTTACTACCTTTAGGCAATACGCGAGGGATGTTTTCCCAGAAGCCACCACCGGTAATGTGTGACAACGCGTGTACCGGTACGTGTTTAATCAGTTCCAGAACCGATTTCACATAAATGCGTGTAGGTTCTAATAGGTGGTCTGCCAGTGTTTTACCTTGCAGGTGAGACTCTAAATCTGCGCCGCTGACTTCAATAATTTTCCGAATAAGCGAGTAACCGTTCGAGTGAGGACCACTTGATGCCAGGGCGATTAGAGCGTCGCCGTCGGCAACTTTAGTGCCGTCGATAATCTCTGACTTTTCGACCACACCCGTACAAAAACCAGCTAAGTCATAATCGCCGCCTTCGTACATGCCCGGCATTTCCGCGGTTTCGCCACCAATCAGGGCACAGCCTGATTGCTCACAGCCGTCACCGATACCGGCAACCACATCGGCTGCTACGTCAACGTCCAGTTTGCCTGTTGCGTAGTAGTCAAGAAAGAACAGAGGCTCAGCACCCTGTACAATAAGGTCGTTAACGCACATAGCAACCAAATCGATACCCACACCACGGTGACGTTTAAGATCGATAGCTAAACGCAGTTTGGTACCAACCCCGTCGGTTCCGGAAACCAGAACCGGTTGCTTATAACCCGCCGGAATTTCACACAGAGCACCAAACCCACCAATGTTACCCATGACTTCAGGGCGGTGCGTGCGCTTGGTAACGCCTTTAATACGTTCAACCAATGCATTACCAGCGTCAATGTCGACGCCCGCGTCTTTATAACTTAAAGAAGGTTTTTTATCGCTCACAGAATAATCCCGACTGGCAAAATTTGCGCGCAAGTTTAACACGATTCGTGGTACAAAAGGTAGCCTGAAGCCTTAGGTTATTACCTCGGGAGCAGCGCTTGGAGAGACCGTAAATTTATGACTGGTAAAAGAACTCGAATAATCCCTGCACAAACGTCGCATTTAGATGCGGTAACTGCGCTGGAAGCTCTTACTTTCCCCGAAGATGCTATTAGTAAGCGCAGCTTTCGGCGGTTCATTGAGTCATCCACTGCAGACTTTCATGTGTTGGTGGCCGATGCCCGGGTAATTGGCTATACCGTTGTTCTATACCGAAATAATACTAATCTGGCTCGACTCTATGCGCTGGTTGTCGATGAAAGCTGCAGAAGCCGGGGGTATGGACGGAGTTTGCTACAAACTGCAGAGGAGCTCGCGGATAAGCGACATTCACTGTTTCTGCGCACCGAAGTAGCCACCTCTAATACGGTTGCGCAACAGTTGATGAACAGTGAAGGGTTCCGTGCGATAGAACTGCGCGAGGCATATTTTCCTCCTTCATCTTCACAATCCACCGACGCATTAGTTTTACAAAAGCTGCTTCCCCGATATGAAATGGGCGAGGACTCCGGTGTGGGGGCAACGGATGG
>NZ_DFTS01000045.1:6440-9408 GCF_002383015.1 Idiomarina sp. UBA4206 | reverse complement strand
AATATGTTCCTATGCTGACTCAGTCGACAGAGTTTACCTGCGGACCAGCCAGCTTGTTAATGGCGATGGATTATTTCGGCCGGCCGAGCAGTGATCCGCAAGCTGAAGAGCTGGAAATTTGGCGTCAGGCAACCACCATTTATATGACCTCCGGACATGGTGGTTGTGGGCCACATGGGCTGGCGCGCGCGGCGTATCAACGTGGCTTGAAAGTACGGGTGGAAGTTAATACTGAGCAGCCCCTGTTTGTAGATTCAGTGCGTCAGGAACAGAAAAAGACAGTGATGCAGCGTATACAGCAGGCCGATATGACCTATTTACGTGAACACGATGTGCCCATTGTTGTGCGTGATTATGACGTTAATTTAATAAAAGTAGATTTAAGCCAGGGCTGTCTGATTATGGCGCTGATTTCAACTTATCAGTTTGATGGTATTCGCGCTCCCCACTGGGTTTTAATTTGCGCTGCGGATGACGACTTTATTTACATCAATGACCCGGACTATGACACGCTGCCCTGGGAATCTCCAACCGAGCGTCAATATTTACCTGTACCTATAAGCACCTTCAGTAAAGCCTTTGGCTACGGCGGTCGTAAGCAAAAAGCGGCGGTTGTGCTTTGTGCTAATTAGATAACAAAGTGATCAATTGCCCTTGAATTATCCGTAATTATGCTCAAAGTCATATAACAGTACCAGATGATAAAGGAATTCCTTATGAGCTCAGCATTTGATGATTTTGAACTAAAAGGCCACAAGCTGGAAAACCGTTTTGTCGTCGCCCCAATGACACGAACCAGTGCCGATAAAAAAGGTAAGCCAACCGAGTTAATGGGTGAATATTACGAACGCTTCGCCAAAGGTGGCTGGAGTATGATCATCAGTGAAGGCGTTTACACTGACCGCCAGGCAAGTCAGGGTTATGAAAACCAGCCGGGCATTACCGATGCTCCACAAACCGATGCGTGGAAAGAGATTGTTGAGCGGGTTCACAAGCACGACTGTAAGTTCATTATGCAGTTGATGCATGCCGGCGCGCAGTTTCAACACAACGAATACACCGATACGCCAATCGGACCCAGTGAAGTAAAGCCTAAGGGCGAGCCATTAGATTTATATGGTAAAACAGACGGTTGGCCTGAAGTGAAAGCCATGGATGAGACCGATTTTGATGCTGTTATGAACGGCTTTGTTGGTGCAGTAAACCGTGCTAAAGAAGCTGGTTTTGATGGCATTGAGCTGCATGCGGCTAATGGCTATTTACTGAATGAATTTTTGAGCGACTACTTTAATCAGCGCCCCGACCAGTGGGGCGGTAGCATGGCGAAACGTATGCACTTTCTTGAGTTGGTAGTTAAGGCGGCGAAATCGGCAGCCGGAGACGACTTCATTGTTGGTGTGCGACTCAGTCAAATTACGGTGACGGATTCAGAATATCAGTGGCCGGAAGGTGAAGACGCCATGATAAAAGTGGTTAAGGCTATGGATAAAGCTGGTGTGGATTACATTCATACAACAGACACTGATGTTATGCGTAAACCGTTTAAAGGTGGAAGCAATAAAACGCTGGGTGATGTTGTACAAGAGTTCTCAGATATTCCGTTAATTGTTAATGGCGGCATTAGTGAGAAAAACTATGAGCATGTAGCGGCACATTATCCGAATGCGTTACTGGCTATGGCGAAAACGTCATTGGCAAATCCGGACTTTCCAATTCGGATAAAGTCCTCTGAACCATTACGCCAGTTAGATTTTGCCATGCTCCAACCAACCGCTACACTTGAAAATGAGTGGAAGTGGCGGGACGAAAATGACGCGCACATTGAACTGGATTGAAGCGGTTTTTAAGTAGCGGACAGGAGGTTTCTACGATGAAAAAAGTAGCAGTTATTTTATCCGGCTCCGGTGTCTTTGACGGCGCCGAAGTGAACGAAACGGTATTGACGTTGTTGCATATAGCGAAGCAAGGCGCAAGCTACGAATGTTTTGCGCCAGATATAGAGCAGATGCACACCATTAACCACCTTAAAGGTGAAGAAAGCGGTGATAAACGCAATGTGCTTGAGGAAGCCGCGCGCATTACCCGTGGTGAGGTCCGGCCGCTAAGCGATTTAGATTCAACTGAATTTGATGCGTTAATTTTGCCAGGCGGCTTTGGTGTGGCGAAGAACCTGTGTGACTTTGCTGTAAAAGGCGCCGATATGACGGTCAATGACGAGGTTTTAAAAGTTGGTAAGGCTTTTGTCGATGCCAAGAAACCTGCGGGCTATATGTGTATTGCGCCAGTGTTATTGCCGCATATTTACGGGAAAGGGGTCAAAGTCACCATCGGTAACGATGGCGAAGTGGCCAGCGCCATTAACAAAATGGGCGGCGAGCATGTGAACTGCGGTGTTCGCGATATTGTTGTGGATGATAAACACCAATTAGTCACCACACCAGCCTATATGCTGGCCGAAAACTTGCCAGACGCAGAAGAGGGAATCAGCAAATTGGTTGAAAAAGTCTTATATATGGCGGCCTAGTAGCTGAATTAAAGCCCAATAAATAACCGCTTGAGTGCGGAACTTATAGCACTTAAGCGGTGTCTGAGTTATAGTACACAGATTACGTAAGTAATAGCTTTGGGGCTGATCTGGATTCGACGGGATACACGAAACCCAAGGTGCATGCCGAGGTGAGGCAGGCCTCGTAAAAAGCCTCAACCTAATAGTTGCAAACGACGACAACTACGCTCTAGCGGCTTAATAACCCGCTAAGCCCATCCCCCGGCGCTTTGTCTGCGAGACCGGACCAGGATGGCTCAACCTAATGTAGACTCGCGTGGATGCTTTGTCCGGAGCTGAAGCGTTAAACTTAATCGGACTCGTCAGTTGTGAAGCCTGTCAGTCGGCGTCACACTGATTAACTAAAAGACTGACTAAGCATGTAGGACCGAGGATGTAGGTATTGCGGACGCGGGTTCAACT
>NZ_DFTS01000045.1:5605-6380 GCF_002383015.1 Idiomarina sp. UBA4206 | reverse complement strand
GGACGCGGGTTCAACTCCCGCCAGCTCCACCAATTCCATAAAAAGCCGCTCATTTGAGCGGCTTTTTTTATGGCTTTGCTCTCTCTTAGCGTAGTGTTTCTTGGCAGACTCTGAATTATTGCCTTGTTTTCCACGGGCCAAATGCAATGAAATAGAGAAGGATAATATTGGCAAAGGGAATCAGAATTAATATTCCTAACGGGCCTGGGTACCCGATACGTTGGCATATTCGCCATGCGGGAATGACAAAAATAATACCAACCACTAACATCCATAGAAATCCCATACCACCGAACATTTCGTAACTCATAGCATTTTTCCTTGTTTGGCAAACACATAAATAACGTTAGATTCAAATTAGTTAATTTGCAAAGATGCTATGGTCGATGCCTGACATCATTAATTGGGTGTTGTTTGGCTATTTTGAAACCGACCGGGCTTTTTAGTCTGCGTCTGATGATCCAATTCCCCTTTATAAGAACTACTATTCAACACATGTTTTAGTTAAAGGACTGCGATCATGACTGATAAAATTAAAGCGTTAAGACTGAAAGAGCCATTTGGGCTTGATAATATTCAGGTGACAGAAATGGATGATCCAGGCCAGCCAGGGCCTGGAGAAATTCGTGTAAAAATAAAAGCAAGCTCTCTTAACTTTCATGATTACGGTGTTGCGGCCGGCTTTATACCGACCGATGACGGGCGCATTCCTATGTCAGACGGAGCCGGTGTAGTGGAAGCTGTTGGCGACGGAGTGGAAGAGTTTAAGGTAGGT
>NZ_DFTS01000045.1:4000-5548 GCF_002383015.1 Idiomarina sp. UBA4206 | reverse complement strand
AGAGTTTAAGGTAGGTGACAATGTCGTTTCTACCTTTTTCCCGTACTGGCAAAGTGGGCCGGCGCCTGTCGGTGACTTCCGCAATACGCCGGGTGATGGAATTGATGGATACGCCAGAGAAGTTGTAGTACGCCCAACTCAGTTTTTTACTCACCAGCCTAAAAACTACAGTCATGCTGAATCCGCTACCCTGACCACGGCCGGGCTTACTGCGTGGCGTGCTCTGGTGGTGGACGGCGGCATTAAACCGGGGAACACGGTGCTGGTACTGGGTAGTGGCGGCGTTTCTGTATTTGCCTGCCAGCTAGCAAAAAGCCTGGGGGCGACCGTATTTGCAACTTCGTCTTCCAATGACAAGCTGGAGCATTACAAGAGGTTGGGAGCGGACCACCTGATCAACTATAAAGAAGACCCTGAATGGGGTAAAACAGTTCGCAAATTGACCAATGGCCGGGGTGTCGACCACGTCATTGAAGTCGGCGGGCCGGGTACCTTGCCTCAGTCTATTAATGCTGTTGCTATTGCAGGTCATATTGCGCTAATTGGTGTGCTAACCGGAAGTGAAGGTGAAGTTCCAACTGCAAAAATCATGGCTAAACAAGCTCGTTTGCAGGGACTCATTGTAGGCAGTTGTGACCATCAAAAAGACTTTGTGCGCGCCTTAGAGTCCAATGGCGTTAAACCGGTGATTGATAAAACCTTTGCGTTGGAAGAGTTGGCTGACACCTTTCGTTATGAGGAATCAGGGAAACACTTCGGTAAAATTTGCGTAGAGCTTTAGGCTCAGATAGCTCCTGTGGACACGAAAGCCCCTGAGATTAAAGCAGGGGCTTTTTTATATCAATTGAAAGCTTACTAATAAAGCTAACGCATACGGCATCTGAGTATGAAAACCCTATTGGCGGCTGGATAATATTTTAGTAGGATTGTTGCTAAAATGTTATTTTTTCACGCTAATCAATACATGGAGGTCGATGTGCGCTTTTTGGGTTTATTGCTGCTTGCGCTTGCGTTTACAAGTCATGCTGAAGTTACCGATTGGATCCCTTTTGAGTTGGACAGTGGTCACGTAAGAATTACCGTTGAAGTCGATGGCATTGAAGGCAATGCAATAATTGACTCAGGTTCTCAGCTCAATGTTATTAATAAAAAATTTATAGAAAAGCATGATTTAGAGTACGAAATTTCAACTTTTACGGGCGTTAGCGGCGTTCATCACAAGTCGCGTCAACCTATATATGAAAGCGTCCCG
Organism: Idiomarina sp. UBA4206; assembly: GCF_002383015.1. Classification (NCBI taxonomy): domain Bacteria; kingdom Pseudomonadati; phylum Pseudomonadota; class Gammaproteobacteria; order Alteromonadales; family Idiomarinaceae; genus Idiomarina; species Idiomarina sp. UBA4206. Next base: position 4,296 of record NZ_DFTS01000045.1, on the reverse strand, counting down.
ACCCAACTCTTTGGCTCTGAAATGGAGCTTAACCTGGTTGGTGCAGACTTTGGTCATTCCGGTAATGCTCTCATTATTGGTGCTCCGTTTTTACGAAACTTTATTGTGCAGTTTGACTATCCTAACGGGCGCTTACGCCTTGCCACTCGTGATGCTCTTAATCTGGATGAGGTTGCTAACTTGCCTATGAGAGCTCAAAAAGGGTCGGGTAGGCCATTGGTCCGGGTCACTCTTAATGATGAAAAAGATATTTGGATGATTCTTGATACCGGTAACAGCGGCGGAATTTATATGTA
>NZ_DFTS01000045.1:1937-3860 GCF_002383015.1 Idiomarina sp. UBA4206 | reverse complement strand
GAAACGAGGTATTGCAGCCCGCAGGGGATGGCTCGATGAGTTTGCGCTGGGTAAGACCATGTCACGCGGTGTAAACGGTATTGCTTACACCGACACCTTTACTTTACCGTCCGTTATTTTTGGACCGTTCAAAGTGAAGAATGTGGATGTGGCTGTACCTGTTGCCGGTGAAGAAGCAGACTTTGGAGAACGTTACAAAATTCAACACAGTCGCATAAGAGGCGTTAAGGTTGAGGGGCTAGCCGGCTATGGTGTCTTTAAACACTTTGTCGTTACGCTTGACTATCAAAGTGGCAAAGGGCACGCAGAGCTGCCCTAATTACCTGATGATTGGTTAACGAACCGAGTGCTTCATTATTCGAGCCTTCTGGCGTTGCCAGTCGCGCTCTTTAATGGTGTCGCGTTTATCGTGTGACTTTTTACCCCGGGCTAAAAAGACTTCCACCTTTGCCCATGGACCTTTCCAGTACATAGTTGTTGCTACTATGGAATAGCCTTCACGCTCTGAAGCGCCAATAAGTTTATCGAGCTCGCGGCGCTTTAAAAGCAGCTTACGGCTGCGGTCGGGTTCGCAATAAACGTGGCTTGAGGCTTGGTTCAGTGGCTGAATTTCGGCACCCAAAAGGTAAGCCTCGCCATTTTTAATAATGACGTAGCTGTCGCTAATGTTGACCTTGCCAGCCCTTATGCTCTTAATTTCCCAGCCTTGCAAACTAATACCTGCCTCGAACTTGTCTTCAAGGAAGTATTCATGCCGCGCTTTTTTATTACGAGCGATGGTATTGGACGATTGTTGTGGTTTCTTTTTACTCATGGCGGCTATTATACCTATGCGCACTGAAAAGAAAATTGCTTTAAGGGCTTCAAAGCGTTTCTGGTTGCGTTATTATTGCGCAGTTGATTTTTGTTGTAGGGAAAAAAATGCCCAGTATCCAAAAAAGTGCCTTAGTTTCGTACAGCGCCAAACAAATGTTTGATCTTGTTAATCATGTTGAAGCTTATCCGGAGTTTGTTCCCGGTTGTGCTGCGTCGCGTGTACTGGAGTCATCTGGCCAGCAAAAAGTGGCTTCGCTAGACATCAGTAAAGCGGGTATCAGTAAAACCTTTACGACCCGAAATACGCTGCATGAACCCGAACGTATTGATATGGACCTAGTAAACGGACCATTTAAAAAATTGACCGGTGGTTGGGTGTTTACACCACTGGCAGATGACGCCTGCAAAGTTGAACTTAAGCTGGATTTTGAATTTTCGAGTCGTTTGCTGGGTATGGCCTTCGGAAAAATATTCAGTGAGGTAACCTCGCGCATGGTCGATGCCTTTGTTAAACGAGCCGAGCAGGTGTACGGCAACCAACATGGATAAGAAGTTAACCATAGAAGTGGCTTATGCGACGCCCGAAAAGCAGGTGTTACTGACGGTGCACCCAAAAGAGGGCGCGACGGTGGAAGAGTGCATTAAAATGTCGGATGTGTTCGAACACTTTCCGGAAATTGATCTTGAACAGCAAAAAGTGGGTATCTGGAATAAGACGGTGAAATTAGATGCAAAGCTCGGAGACGGCGATCGCATTGAAATTTATCGTCCGCTAATTGCCGATCCCAAGGCTGTACGTAAACGCCGTGCGGAAGAAGCCAAGCAGTCAGGTCGTGCTGATCGTGTTACCGGCGGCAGACCTGATGCAAAACGCCGAGCGCAGGCTGAGGAGTCTAAGCCAGAATGAAGCTGTATATCATGCGTCATGGTGAAGCGAATTACCCACAGGGCAGTTATTCTGACCGCGAACGCCGTTTAACAACCAACGGTGAACGCGAAGTAATGACAACAACGACCTGGCTGATAGACAAGCAGCCAGAAGTTGACTGTGTTTATGTCAGTCCCTACCTGCGAGCCCAGCAAACGGCTTCTATTTTACTGTCACAA
>NZ_DFTS01000045.1:0-1911 GCF_002383015.1 Idiomarina sp. UBA4206 | reverse complement strand
ACCGGGCAACGCCAGGATTGCGATGACATTACGCCCGACGGCCATGCTGCTTCGGTTGTCAGTTGGCTTGCTGCGGAAATTCAGGAGCATAACTTTAACAGCGTTGTGCTGGTGTCGCACATGCCATTAGTGAGTTACTTGGTGCATGAACTGGATGCCAGCGTACAGCCGCCTATTTTTCCAACAGCCGGCATTGCGGTTGTCGACTTTTCGCCGGAAACCTTACGCGGTAAATTTCAGCAGTTATTAATAGCGGAGCGCTGTGCGGGTTAAATGTTAGCTCGCTACTTTTAACAGCACCAATAACGAGGCGGCCCCACCCCATTCCAGCGGAGCCTGATGAAAGGCCCGAACATGCGGGTGTTGCACTAACCAGTGCGGCAGTTGTTGTTTTAATTTACCACTGCCGTGCCCGTGCATAATACAGCAGCAGTCTATATGTTCGCGCTCACATGCCAGTAATAATGCCGCCAGCTCCTGGCGTGCCGTGGCCAGTGTCATACCGTGTAAGTCCAGCAACAACTCTGGCGTGTAGTCTCCCCGACGCAGTTGTTTTACCAAATAAGCAGATTCACCTTCGGCAGCAAAACGCACCGGGCCTTCACCAAAATGTGCTTCAAAATCATCGGAAAAGTAGTGGCTGGCAGAGCGGCTTGCGTCTGCAATCTGTTGCGCGCTGGGGTGTTGTGATAATTGTCGACGTTTGCGCAGCTCTGCAATCTTTGGTGGCTCGGGTGGCAGTTTATCCTGCTTAATACGGGCAGCACCTTTCGCGGCTTCACGAAAAAGCTCAATATCGTCTTCAGAAAGTGATGAGGACTGACGTTTGTTTGCAACCATGATTGATGAAAACCGCGCTGAATTAAGGTATCTTTAAGGCATTAAGTTTATTCAGTATAAAACATTCAGTGGTCGGGAGACAGCCTTTGCAAGTGCGTAATCTGGAACAAGCCATTCAAGAGTTAGTGAGTATTGATGACATTATCCGCTGGAGCGTAACACAGCTGAACCAGTCCGATGTGTATTACGGTCATGGTACGGACAACCCGATTGATGAAGCACGGGCTTTATTAAGCTATGTATTACAACTTACCACTGTTCAGCTGGCTGACATGGGTCATTGCCGACTGTTAACTGCTGAGAAGCACGAGTTTACTGAATTGCTGAAGCAGCGTATTGAGCAACATATTCCGGCAGCTTACCTTACGCATCAGGCCTGGTTCGCGGGTTTGCCCTTTTATGTTGATGAGCGAGTGCTGGTACCACGCTCGCCAATAGCTGAGCTTGTCGAGAACGGCTTTCAGCCGTGGCTGACGCAACAGCCGCGCCGCGTTTTAGATTTATGTACGGGTGGAGGATGTATTGCAATAGCCTGTGCTTACGCTTTTCCTGAAGCAGAGGTCGATGCGTTGGATATTTCGACCGAAGCCCTGGAAGTAGCGGAATTTAATATTGAGCAACACGGTTTAACCCATCAGGTAACGCCTATTCAGTCTGACTTATTTGAGGCGGTTAAAGCTGAGAAGTACGATTTAATTGTCAGTAATCCGCCGTATGTGGATGCAGAAGATATGGCTGACTTGCCGCCGGAATATCATCATGAACCTGAGCTTGGCTTAGCTGCAGGCAATGACGGCTTAATTTTGGTGGATAAAATGCTGTTAGAAGCACCTGACTTACTAAACGATGGTGGCTTGTTTGTCTGTGAAGTGGGTAACTCGATGCCGGCACTTGCCGAAAAGTACCCACGAACGCCTTTTACCTGGCTTGAGTTTGCCAATGGTGGAGACGGCGTTTTCCTTCTGACAAAAGAGCAGCTTATTGAACATAAACAACGAGAGACTAAGGTCAGCTAATGCCAGGAAACAGTTTTGGGCAGTTATTTAAAGTAACCACTTTTGGTGAAAGTCA
>NZ_DFTS01000001.1:4389-18751 GCF_002383015.1 Idiomarina sp. UBA4206 | reverse complement strand
ATTACAAGTCAGTTGCTCTACCAGCTGAGCTATGCCGGCACCCCGGTTAGGTGGAGCGCATTCTATGGTACTAAATTTGATAGTGCAATAGATGCGTGCAATTTTTTTGATTTTTTTGTTCTGACTGGTCAGTTTTTATCTACATCGGATGAAAACTGACCGTCTTTTAGTAACATATACTATAGTCGTTTACTTACCAAAAGGGTGCCGTAAAACGATGGTTTCTTTACGATCAGGACCGGTTGAAATGATGTCTACCGGAACACCTGTTAAGGCTTCAATACGGGCAATATAAGCCAGCGCTTCAGGAGGTAACTCATTGTGCTTTGTTACACCTACTGTGCTTTGTTGCCAGCCAGGCATGCTTTCGTAAATAGGCTCAACAACTTCGTAATCTTCTGCAGATAACGGCGGGTGATCGGTCACACTGCCGTCAGCAAGTTGGTAGCCGGTACAAATTTTCAATTCTTTAAGGCCGTCTAATACGTCTAACTTAGTTAAGCAGAAGCCACTGATAGAGTTGATTTGTACAGCCCGGCGCATGGCAACGGCGTCTATCCAGCCAGTACGACGTTTACGTCCCGTTGTTGCACCAAATTCATGGCCTTTTTCACCTAAATACTGCCCCACTTCACAATCAAGTTCTGTCGGGAAAGGTCCACTACCGACACGAGTGGTATAGGCTTTTACAATACCTAACACATAGTCAATATAACGAGGACCAAAACCAGCGCCTGTAGCAACGCCACCGGCAGTCGTATTTGAAGAGGTGACGTAGGGATAAGTACCGTGATCAATGTCCAGTAAAGTGCCCTGCGCACCTTCAAACATTATTGACTCGCCGTTTTTGCGAGCCTTATCCAGTAACGATGGTACATCGGCTACCATTGGTTTTAATACTTCAGCGAATTCTTCGCATTGCTTCAGAACCGTTTCAAAGTCAATCGGATCAGCTTTGTAGTATTCAACCAAAGAGAAGTTGTGGTAGTCGACCAGTTCTTTTAGCTTTTCACCGAAGCGTTTCATATCGAACAGGTCGCCAACGCGCAGACCGCGGCGGGCAACCTTATCTTCATACGCAGGACCAATACCACGACCAGTTGTTCCAATCGCCTCTTTACCTCGGGCACGCTCACGTGCCTGATCAAGAGCAATATGGAATGGTAAAATTAGAGGGCAGGCTTTGCTAATTCGAAGACGGTCAGCAACAGGAACATTACGTGCTTCCAACATGGCCATTTCTTCCATCAGCGCTTCAGGTGACAAAACGACACCATTGCCAATAACGCACTGAACGTTGGTGCGTAGAATACCTGAAGGAATTAAATGCAGAACGGTCTTTTCACCGTCAATAACCAATGTGTGTCCAGCGTTATGTCCACCCTGATACCGCACAACCATTGTGGCTTTATCGGTTAACAGGTCGACAATTTTACCTTTGCCTTCATCACCCCATTGGGTGCCTAGAATTACAACGTTCTGACTCATGATTGCCCCGCGTAAAAAAAATCGGAGCGATCTTACCTTTTATCGGAGGGTTTGTACATCGGAGGAGAGCGCCTGATGATCACATCAGACGCTCATTCTTGATTACTCTTCAGATTTTCCCATCATATTTTGTAAATAACGGAAGAAGTCACTGTTCGCATCCAGCACTAACATGTCATTGCCGGTACCGAATGAGCTACTGTAAGCTTCCATGCTGCGAATAAATGCAAAGAACTCAGCATCTTTTTGATACGCCTCAGCATAAATTCTCGCTGCTTCCGCATCACCTTCACCACGTAATTCACGTGACTGACGCTTAGCATCAGCAAGCATTACCGTGACACGGGCGTCAACATCAGCACGAATAAACTCAGCCTGCTCACGACCTTCTGAACGGTGCTCTGTCGCCACCGCATTACGTTCTGCACGCATACGCTGGTAAATGGACTGACTCACTTCGTTCGGTAAGTTGATTTGCATAACCCGAACATCCAGCACTTCAACACCTAAGTCTGAAGCACTTTCTGAGCCCTGAATCAGAGCTTCGCGCATTAACTCATCACGCTCGCCGGAGACGATGTCTGAAATAGTGCGGTTACCAAACTCACTGCGTAAGCCACTGTTAATACGACGTGTCAGCAGTGCTTCGGCCTGGAGATAGTTACCGCCATTAGTACTCAAGTAAAAGGTCGAAAAGTCATTAATACGCCACATGACATAGGTATCAACAATCAAGTCTTTCTTCTCACTTGTTACAAAGCGATCCGGATCTCCGTCCAGCGTCTGTAGACGCGCATCAAGCTTTTTAACCTGCTCAATGAAAGGAATTTTAAGATGCAGACCTGGTTCGAAAACCATGGCTTCACCCGTCTGAGCGTCACGTTCTACCTTACCGAACTGGATTAAGATGGGCCGTTCGCCCTCTTTAACCACATAAACGGAGGACAGACCCAGAACGACCAGGACCACAACAATAATTGCGATTAGGTTTTTCATTAGTTTCGACCTCCGCTACGGTTACTGCTGCGCGTATTTTGTGACTCTGAACCACTGCTTGAAGAGCCACCTGAAACATTTTCAGGAACACGCGTCGGAGAGAATGTATTCGTATTTCGACCTTGCTTTTCCAGAAGCTTTTCAAGCGGTAAATACATCATGTTATTACCACCTTCAACGTCAACCAATACTTTAGGCGTTTTTGCATAAAGGTCTTGTAACGTATCTAAGTAAATACGCTCGCGAGTGACTTCTGGCGCATTTTGATATTGAGGTAACAGCTCTTCAAAGCGAGCAACCTCACCCTGAGCTTCCAGGATAATTTGTTCACGGTAAGCCTGTGCTTCCTGCAACATACGACGTACCTGACCACGTGCCAATGGCTCTACTTCACGAGCATAAGCCTCAGCTTCACGGATGAAGCGTTCTTCATCTTCCTGTGCTGAGATGGCATCATCAAATGCGTCTTTAACCGCTTCCGGCGGACGAGCTGGCAGTAAGTTAATATCGACGATCTGTAAACCAACGGTGTACGGATTCATCGTTTTTTCCAGCATTTCCAGCGTGTTGGCTCTGACCTCTTCACGACCACGGGTCAAAACTTCGTCCATGGTTGTGTGACCAACCACATAACGCAATGCGCTATCGGTCGCTCTGGATAATACGCCGTCAGCATCTTCGACATTAAATAGGTAAGAACGCGGATCAACAACACGATACTGAACATCAAGTTCAACACGTACCACGTTTTCGTCCTGAGTCAGCATATAACCGTCGGTTTTATCTGAGCGAATGTTGTTAACGTCAACATGCTCTACCGAGTCAATAAATACCGGACGCCAGTGAAGTCCCGACTCAACCAGTGAATGGAATTGACCGAAGCGCAGTACAACACCACGATCGGCTTCTTTTACTGTGTAGAAGCCAGCGATAAACCAAACAATTAACGCAATAATTGCGATAATACCGATGCCTTTACTCGGGATACCTGAACTGCCCCCCGAGCCGCCGCCTTTCTTGCCACCAAAACCGAATTTGGAAAACAGTTTACGAACTGCTTCGTCGAGATCAGGTGGCCCCTGATCCCGGCCACCTTGATTTTTCCATGGGTCACGGTCGTTGTTATTACCGTTTCCCGGTTGATTCCAAGCCATTGAGTGCTCCAAGTTTTTAATAAAACTGTTGCTAATAATTTTTATTCAGGGATGACCAAGTCATCCAGTTGATTGCCGTAGGCCTTATGTAAACGCTGCCAGTCTACCGATGACATTCGCACTTGCAACGCAAGTTCGCCATTTTCGTTAACATCTTCTGATGTTACGCAATTCCAACGGTATAATGTACCACGTAATTTACCCATTGAGTGCGGGATTTTAAGGGACAGCTCAACCATCTGTGGACCAAGTATCTGCCGCAACGCTTCCAGCACATGCTCAATACCAAGCCCCTGTTGAGCTGAAACCCATACTCTTATTGGCTTTTCGTTATCATCGTAATCGATTCTGGGTTCGGCACCGTCTACTTGATCTATTTTATTACAAATAATTAACTGAGGTACATCACCCGCATCAATTTCTTCTAAAACCTCAGCAACCTGATCCATATTATTTTGCTGCTGTTCGTCGCTGACATCAACCACATGTAATAATAAGTCGGCTTCTTGAGTTTCCTGAAGCGTTGCCTTAAAAGCAGCGACCAGGTCATGCGGTAAGTGACGAATGAAACCAACGGTATCGGCCAGAATAACGTCGCCAATATCTTCTACTGCAAGTTTTCTGAGGGTTGGGTCAAGCGTAGCGAATAGTTGATCCGCCGCATAAACACCCGCCTCAGTCAGGCGATTAAACAACGTCGACTTACCAGCGTTGGTATAACCCACCAGCGATACCGTCGGAATATCTGCTTTCTTACGTGCCCGACGACCCTGTTCCCGCTGCTTTTGTACTTTTTCCAGACGCTTTAAAATGTTTTTAATACGTCCGCGAATTAAACGTCTGTCGGTCTCAAGCTGGGTTTCACCCGGTCCACGTAAACCTATACCGCCTTTTTGTCTCTCAAGGTGGGTCCAGCCTCGTACCAGCCGGGTCGATATATGACGCAACTGTGCAAGCTCAACTTGCAGCTTACCCTCGTGAGTACGCGCACGCTGCGCGAAAATATCCAGAATAAGACCTGTACGATCTAAAACCCGGCATTTACAAACAGCCTCCAGGTTTCGTTCCTGGGTTGGTGACAGGGCGTGATTAAAAATAACAATGTTGGCGTCTAACAGTTTCACCTGTTCGGCAATTTCTTCCGCCTTACCGCTACCAACAAAATATCGGGGAGTTGGGGAGCTACGACTGGATGTCATCACTCCCATCGTTTTCACGCCCGAAGAATCAGCTAAGAGTTGTAATTCTGAGAGATCTTCTCGGTCAACTTCTGCGGGTAAATCCACATGAACCAATATTGCGTAGTCGCCACCTTCATACCTATCGAACAAGTTGTTCAGACCTCTCTTTCATTATTAATCTTCTAATTCAGCCATATCTTCTGCGGCTTGCTGCGGCAAATAATTTTGTGGGATACGCGCAGGCACAACCGTTGAGATTGCATGCTTGTACACCATTTGGCTAACCGTATTCTTTAATAAGACAACGAATTGATCAAAAGACTCAATTTGCCCTTGTAATTTAATGCCATTAACTAAGTATATAGATACTGGTATGCGCTCACGACGTAACGCATTTAAGAATGGGTCTTGTAAAGTTTGCCCCTTAGCCATCTTGGATTCCTTTTTATCGTTATTAATATCCAATGTGTAAATAGTAAGCCACAGGACTGCCAATTTGCAGTCACCTGTAAAGACACACTAGACCAGTAAAGAATTTTTGCAATAAGAAAAACGTTAAGAATTACTCATTTAGTCAGAAATTGGATCTGCGGGCTTGAACGTCGTATTTCAATCCTGACGGTCAAATTTCTTTGCCGGCTGCTGCATTACCCTCAATACTTTGGCTTCCATGTCGGTATCGCCAGTGGTCAGCCAATGAACGCCGGGCCAGCCCCGTAGCCATGTCATTTGCCGTTTTGCCAACTGCCGTGTTGCTATAATGCCGCGCTCGCGCATTTCATCATAGCTAAGTTCACCGGCAAGGTACTGCCACATTTGACGATAACCCACACTGCGTACGGACGGAAGATCCGGATGCAGATCATCGCGGTCAAACAGCTTTTTAACTTCGTCTTCAAAAGGTTGTGCCAACATCTGATCAAAGCGCTGTTCGATACGCTGGTGTAAAACTTCCCGTTCTGCCGGAGCCACCGCAAATTGATAAATAGGTTTATCCAACTGACCGTAGCGTTCCCGCGTAAGCTCCGTCAGGCTTTTACCGGCGAGTTCATACACTTCCAGAGCACGTATAATCCGCTGAGGGTCATTTGGGTGAATGCGTTCAGCGCTTACCGGATCCACTTCCTGCAGTTGCTTGTGTAACTCAGCTAACCCTTTGTCATGCCAATCAGCCGAAAGCCTTTCTCGTACGCTCACATCCGACTCAGGTAAGTGCGAGAGTCCTTCCAGCAAGGCTTTAAAATACAACATGGTGCCGCCAACCAACAAAGGTACTTGGTCACGTTGATGAATGTCTTCAATTAATGCCAAAGCGTCTTTTTGAAAGTCGGCCGCGGAATAGGTTTCAGCCGGGTCACGAATATCCAGTAAATGATGAGGAACTTGAGCTTGTTCCTCGGCGCTGGGCTTAGCTGTACCAATATCCATACCGCGGTATATCAGTGCTGAATCTACAGAAATAATTTCGCAATCCAGTTGCTTGCATAGAGCCAGTGACAACGCCGTTTTGCCCGATGCTGTCGGCCCATAAATAGCAATTACGGCATCCTTACTGTGCATGACGTTCTCCGGGTAGCGGGCATCGCTGCAGTACATCCGGTGCTTCAAAAAGCTGTGAACGCCACTGAATAAGCCAATGTTCAGCCTGAGTGATGCTGTATGACTCAAGACCCGCAAACTGCGCAAGCCAACTCGCCAACGCCTCAGTTTCAGCACCTTCTGTTAATAACTTTAATAACTCGGTAAAACCACTAACCACATTCCCCTGACGCAGCATTTCAGGCATTTGCTCAATAATGACCTGTTCGCGCTGACACTGATACACTACGCCACACTGATTCAACTCCTGTTGCGGCCACTGACTTGCCGGGCCCGGTAAATTCGCTAAATTAACTGCCACAGGTACTAGCAGCGGCTGGCCATTGAGCCCGTCCTGCAGTTGTTGAATCAGCTTTTGAGCAACGCATTCGGTATGCACTTTTGCCAGGTTTAGCCAGGCCAGGTTTTGTTCATTTCTAATAAGCGCGTAAACACCATTAAAAACCGTAAGGACCCGCCAGTTTTCTTCCGATTTTACCGCTCCTGGCTCTGTCTGGGGTTGTCCGCTACTGATACTATTTTGAACTCGGGCGGCATTTGGCAACAACGAACCTGATGCTTTTCTTTCACCTAAGACACTTCCGCCTGAAGCTCTGCCGGAAGGAAACGACGTTGGTCCTGACGGGCGTTCTTGTGAACCATAATGATGCTGGTGAGTCACAGCAGATTGCGGGCTATCTGTTGCAACCAACTGCATCAAAGCTTGCTCAATACGCGTCAGAATAAAGTCGTGCACTTGCCGCTGGCGATGGAACCGCACTTCATGTTTGGCCGGATGCACATTCACATCCACCTGCTCTGACGGCAATTCAAAATAGAGCACAAAGGTAGGGACCCGCTCGTTTGGCAAATACTTTTCATACGCCTGGCGTACTGCATGCGACAACAGCTTGTCCCGCATCATGCGACCATTTACGAAAAAATATTGAATATCACCCTGGTGCCGGCAATGCTCAGGGGGAACGAGCCAGCCAGTTAAATGAAAATCTCCGTCCACCGCATCGATAGTCGAAGCTTGTTCAGCAAAGCCACCACCACAAATTTTTGCCAACCGCTGCAACTGTTGTTTTTCGCTCAGCGCCTGCGGAAACATACGGACTGATTTGCCGTTATGATTCAGTTGGAAACCAACTTCAAAACGACTGAGCGCAATACGCTTTATCACTTCATCAATATGAGTGAATTCAGTTTTTTCTGTACGCAGAAACTTACGTCTTGCCGGCGTGTTAAAAAATGCGTCCTGAATATCAACCGTGGTGCCGTCGGGGTGAGCAGCCGGCTCAATATTAACCTGCATGTCCCGGCCTTCGGCCCAGGCCTGCCAGGCTTCTTCTTGCTCCGGCGGTTTTGATATTAAACGTAAACGAGAAACCGAACTAATACTGGCCAAAGCCTCACCACGAAAGCCAAGGCTGCCAATATGTTCCAAGTCATCCAGGCTTTTGATTTTACTGGTGGCATGCCGGCTTAACGCCAGCGTTAGCTCCTGCTTAACGATACCGCAGCCGTTATCACGAATTCTTATTCGCTTGCTGCCGCCCTGCTCTATATCCAGTACTAACTGGGTTGCTCCAGCGTCCAGCGCATTTTCAACTAACTCTTTAACCACCGACGAAGGGCGCTCAACCACTTCACCCGCAGCAATTTGGTTCGCCAGCTCAATGGGTAACTGCTGAATAGCCATCAGCGACTCGGAATCGTCAGCTTCTGGCCAATTTTGAGCGTATTACTGGCCAGGCTATTTTCAGATTTAATAGCTTTGACGGTAGTGTTATAACGCTGTGCGAGAACAGACAAAGAGTCACCCGACTTCACGGTATAGGTAAAACTACTTTGGTTGGCCAAGTAAGTATTGTCGATTGGGTTACTGACAAAGTAGCGCCGGATACCATTATAAAGCGCTCGCGCCAGTTTTTGCTGGTGAGCATTACTGGTTAGCAGTTGCTCTTCTCTGGGGTTAGAAATGAACCCTGTTTCTACCAGTAATGACGGTTTATCTGGTGATTTTAGCACGGCCAGGCTAGCAGCCTGTGGCGTGCGCTTATGCATTTTGGTTACTGCTGACATTTCATCAATAATGTGTTTTGCCGCACTATAGGCACCGGCAATAGAACTGTCCATTGACATGTCCAGTAGAGTTTCAGCCAAATAAGGTTCGTGTCCATTTTTACTGAGGATGTCCGTTACCCCACCCAGCAACTCCGATTGCTGTTCACGATTTTCCAGCCAGCGACCCACTTCGGAATCCGCGCGGCGTTTTGATAGCACCCACACAGACCCTCCATTGGGCTGAGGTGAATGAAAGGCATCAGCGTGAATCGAAACAAAGAAGTCCGCTTTAGCATCCCAGGCTTTCTGCGGGCGTTCATTAAGGCCTACGTAGTAATCACCAGTACGAATCAAATAAGCCTGCATACCCGGATCATCATTAATTAGCTTAGCCAGCGCCCGCGCGATACGAATAACGACGTGCTTCTCGTAGGTGCCGCGTGGACCAATAGAACCGGGATCATCACCACCATGACCAGCGTCAATGGCAACGGTTACGCGCCTGTCTTTCAGTTCAGAAACAGACTTTGCCGGTCCGCTGCGCTCAATCGACTTACCCGGTAAGTCCACCACTAAGCGATCTTTATAAGAGTCGTTGGCCGGAAGGGTAAACAGGTTCGCGTCACTTTTTGAATCCAGTTCAATAACGATGCGAGTGCTACGGGAGTTTTTGGGCGAACTGGTGCGAATTTTATCCACCAGCAGAGAGTCTTTACCCAAATTATTCAAATTCGCTTTTAGCGACGTATTGTTGAAATCAATAACCAGCCGATAAGGCTTTTGCTGATAAAGCGTAAAATAGGAATAGTCCGGTGTATCAGACAGGTCAAAGACCACCCGCGTTTTATCCGGAGATGGCCACACCCTTACACTGTCTACACTATTGTCAGCCCATGCCCACAGAGGAACACAAGCAAACAAAAACACCCAAAATCGCTGCATCATAATGTTTTAATTATTCTTTGTCCGGCTTCAGTTAGCGCACTGAAAGTTATTTTACGTCCTTCACCAGCATACTCGATTCGGATTTCTATGTCCGCCCCCGGTAGCCAGCCATAGCCTTTATCAGGCCATTCTATAAAGTTTAGCGTATCTTCGGCAAAATAATCACGAATTCCCATGTACTCAAGCTCTTCCGGATCAGCCAGCCGATACAAATCAAAATGGTGAATGCGCCATCCCTGCAGCTGATAAGGCTCTACAAGGGTGTAGGTGGGACTTTTTACCGCGCCACAATGGCCTAAAGCCTGAATAACACCACGACAAAATGCTGTCTTACCGGCACCTAATTCCCCTTTCAAATAGACCACCAAAGGAGCTTGTAAAACTTCTGAAAATTTCTTCGCAAGCGCCAGCGTCTCAGCTTCATTTGCTAATTTACAGTGGTGTACCTCAGTCATCATCCCTTCCATATCCATTCACCAACCGCCGTATATAGGGCAACAAATCAGAGGCTAAGGTTCCCCGCTCGCCATCTTTTCCTGCTTCTTCGCCAGCCATGGCATGCCATAAGGCGCCGGCAATTAATGCCTGTGCCGGTGCCATTCTTTGCGCTAACAGGCCGCTTATCAACCCCGTTAATAAATCACCCATACCACCCGACGCCATTGCCGGTGAACCTCTGTCAATCAAGCATCTCCCACGATCGGTGACCAGCAGCGAGCCGGCGCCTTTAAGTAGAACTTGAGCGCCGTACTTTTCGCGTAGTTGTGTTACCGCTAAAAACCTATCGGCTTCCACTTCATCAGCTGTCGTTTGCAGTAACCTGGCCGCCTCTCCCGGGTGTGGCGTCAGCAGTAACTTTGACGACCGGGCTGGATAACTTGCCAGTAAATTCAACCCATCGGCGTCTATCACTTTCAATGCATCCGCCTTCATCACTTGTGAAAACACATCGTGACTCCAACGGCTTTGCCCTAACCCGGGACCAAGAGCAATCGCCGAGGCCTCACGTAACAACGGCTTTAACGTATCTTCGTCTTTAATAGAATGCACCATAGCTTCTGGCTGCGCCGCTGCAACAATTGCTTGTACGTCGGGGTGGCACGCCACTGAAACTTTACCGGCACCTGCTCGCAAGGCGGACTTCATAGCCAGTATCACCGCCCCTGACATACCCGGTTGTCCACCCACGATAAGCACATGGCCTTGTTCGCCTTTATGAGTGCAGCGCGCCCGGGCCGGTAGCCAATTGCCTAACCCTCCGGCATCGACCCGAAACCAGTCGGCTTCATTTTGCTGCTTAAAAGTCTCACCAATGCCTAAGTCCTCTAAAACAAGCTCACCCGTATGGTTCTGAGCTTTACCTGTGAGTAAACCGCGCTTTAATGCCACCAGACTTACCGTTAGGTGGGCGCGTACGGCAGCACCGGGAACATGGCCGTTATCAGCATTTAAACCAGAAGGCACATCGACTGAGATCACCGGCGTAGAACTGGCATTGACATGTTGTACCCAGGTCACGGGGTCTCCCTCGAGGGCTCTATTCAGTCCAACACCAAACAACGCATCTACCACAAGGTCAAACTGATCAGGTGCACAATCGAGCAGGGCTTTTTCGTTGCCCCCCTGCTCGCGCCAGGCTGAGCGAGCCCGGTGCGCATCAGATTCTAAGGGGTCTGAAAGCTCTGCATTGGGCTTTAGAGCAAATACCTGTACCTGATACCCCGCCTCCTGAGCCAGTCGGGCAACAATGTAACCATCGCCACCGTTATTGCCCTCACCGCAACATACTGCAATACGCGCCGGTGCCGGGAAGCGTCTTTGTAACTGCTTGAAAACGGCTTTACCAGCGGCTGACATCAGCTGCATCATATTCATTGCGCTGGCTTCAGCTGCCTTTTTTTCGCCTTTCTGCAATTGCTCAACACGATAAAGGCAGTTTTCATAACGGCTACCGTCGGTGTTTGTCATAGTGCCTCCCCAATAGTGCGTTAGTCTGGCTTGAATACGCCAATGACCTGGTCAAACTGACGCTCGCTACCACCACCCTGCTCCTTGGGCTCACTAAACCGGTGCTTACATTGCACGCACTCAACTTGTTCGATATCGTTTTCGATAAAAAGCATGAGCGTGTCCATGGCATCGCATTTGGGACAAACCGCCCCGGCAATAAATCGCTTCTTTTCTCTAGCCACAACAGCTCCTGTGTTAGAATTGTGAGCAGAACATGTCTATGATACCGCAGCTGAACAGCTGTACAAAATGAAGAGTAGTTTATGATCCGTGCTGAAGCTATCACCTTGTTGCGTGGCGGTGATGTTTTATTTGAAGACAGTGACTTACAAGTATTCCCGGGACACCGCGTAGGCCTGGTAGGCCGCAATGGCTGCGGCAAGTCCTCGCTGTTTGCCATGCTGCGTGGTGAGCTTAGTGCCGACAGCGGAAACATACATTTACCCGCCGACTGGCGCATAGCCAGCGTAGCACAGGACACTCCGGCACTGGATAAGTCCGCTATCGACTACGTAATGGACGGTGACGCCGAGTTCCGTCAGCTAGAAGCGCAACTTGCCAAAGCCGAGGCCGACAATAATGGCGAAGCTATTGCGCACTGTCACGACAAACTCGCCGCAATTGGTGCCTACGACATTCAGCCCAGAACGGCCAGTTTAATGGCCGGCCTTGGTTTCACTCAGCAGCAGCTGCAACAACCGGTGAAAGCGTTTTCCGGTGGTTGGCGTATGCGTCTTAATTTGGCACAGGTACTGATTGCCCGTGCCGATTTAATGCTGCTTGATGAGCCAACCAACCACTTAGACGTTGATGCGATTTTCTGGCTGGAAAGCTGGCTAAAGCAATACGATGGAACGCTGTTACTGATATCGCACGACCGTGATTTTCTCGACTCTGTAACCACCGACATTGTTCACATTGAGCATAAAAAGCTGAACAGTTACCGCGGTAATTACTCTCAGTTTGAGCGCCAACGGGCAGAGCATATGGCTCAGCAACAGAGTGAGTACGAAAAAGCACAGGTTATGCGTCAACATTTGCAAGCCTACGTTGATCGGTTTCGCTATAAGGCCAGCAAAGCCAAACAGGCACAAAGCCGCTTAAAAGCTATTGAAAAGCTGCCCAACCAGGCGCCACTTCGCGCCGAAAGCGGCATCGATTTTCACTTTCTGACACCAGAAAAGTTACCTAACCCACTGCTGACGCTTCGTGACGCCAAAGCGGGCTATGGTGACACCACCATACTAGAGAAAATTAAGCTCAACCTGGTGCCAGGTACCCGCTTAGGGTTGCTTGGCCGTAATGGTGCTGGTAAATCAACGCTGATTAAACTGCTGGCGGGGGAATTAAAACCTATGGCCGGAGAGCGGCTGGTTAACCCGGGGCTCAGTATTGGCTATTTTGCTCAGCATCAGTTGGAAACTCTGGACCTGGCAGCATCGGCGCTGTTGCATTTACAGCGCATAGACAAGCAAGCCAGTGAACAGAAGCTGCGTGACTTTTTAGGTAACTTTGGCTTTTCCGGAGATCAGGCAACCCGCTCGGTCGAACCCATGTCAGGGGGTGAAAAAGCACGTTTAGCTCTGGCATTGATTATTTATCAACGCCCTAACCTGTTACTTTTAGATGAGCCAACCAACCACCTCGATTTAGGTCTGCGCGATGCTCTGGTTGCCGCTTTGCAAGAATACGAAGGCGCGCTGATTGTGGTTTCGCACGATAGACACTTGCTACGCACTACTGTTGATGAGTTCTGCCTGGTTGCCGATGGTAAAGCAGAAACCTTCGACGGCGATTTAGAGGCCTACCATGACTGGCTGCAGCAACAGGCAGCGAATGACAAACGCAGCGAACAACCGGCCACGCGTCAGCGCGACGATCGCAAACAACAGAAACGCAAAGAAGCCGAAGCACGACAAAAGACAAAACCTTTGCGCCAACAAATCGAAAAAGCAGAAAAAAGCATTCACACACTGGAACTGAAGTTGGCCGATATTCATGAACAACTCAGCGACAGCAGCCTGTACGAGGATGCCAACAAAGCTAAGTTACAGAAACTATTAGACCAACAGGCGCAAGCGCAGAAAGACTTACAACAACAAGAGAGCGTCTGGATGACAGCGGAAGAAGAGCTGGCAGAGCTAACCGAAGAACTACAGCAAACGGAGGACAAATGATTATTCCCTGGCAGGAAGTGGATCAAGAGACACTGAATAATTTACTCGAATCCGTAGTACTGAGAGAAGGAACAGATTACGGCAGTCAGGAACTCAGTTTCGACACAAAAGTCGAGCAACTGAAGCAACGATTGAAGTCCGGCGAGGCCGTTATTGTTTTCTCCGAATTACACGAAAGCGTCGATATTGTCGATAAAGACAGTGTTACCGGAAACGAGCCTGGCGAGCAATGAAGATCTCGTCCCATGGAACGCTTTGGTCGCCCAAAACCAGAAAGTTAGGGTTCAGCAAACTGACCGTTCGATTGTAGGTAATTGGCTCAAAGTTTTCATTAACGATACGCCCCCCGGCTTCGCCTACAATTACCTGAGACGCGGCTGTATCCCATTCGCCGGTTGGCCCCAGTCGTAAAAAGCAATCGGCTTTGCCTTCGGCAATGAAGCAAGCTTTTAGCGAACAGCTTCCAGTTGGCAGAGGCTGTACATCTCGCTCAGTTTGAAGGCGGTTTAGCACCGGTTCCCTAGCCTGGCGACGGCTAATGGCAATAATAATGGGGTCGGTCTTGGGGTCATTAAACTTACGGACATTAATAGACCGACTTTCTGATGCGTCCTTTTTAAAAGCTCCCAACCCTTTCTGCGCGTAATAAAGCGCTTCACCTACCGGCCAGAAAATAACAGCAATAACCGGTTCATTGTGTTCCACATAAGCAATGTTTACGGCAAAGTCACCCGAGCGGGCAATAAACTCCTGAGTTCCGTCA
>NZ_DFTS01000001.1:0-4301 GCF_002383015.1 Idiomarina sp. UBA4206 | reverse complement strand
AAATAAACTCCTGAGTTCCGTCAATAGGGTCGATAATGAAATAGGCCTTCCACTGACGGCGCTCGTTATAGTCCTGGTGCTCACTTTCTTCAGAAATCACAGGAATGCCCGGAAAAGATTGTTTAAGCCGGTCTTCAATCAACTCACTGGCGACAATATCGGCGGTCGTTACGGGGGAGTCATCGGTCTTTTCTGCCGTACTGTAGTCACGTCTTTCGTACATGGACAAAATAACGCCACCAGCTTCTGTCGCAATCTCTTTCAGTCTATTCAGCATGGTTTCTGCCACTAGCGGCCCTCACCCTGATTACGCAACAACATTAACAGCGCAGCAACGCTGCGAGCTTCTGAAAAGTCGGGCTGAGCAAACAGGTTATTAATGTCACTGATAGACCAGGTAACTTTTTCCAGAGGTTCAGGCTCATCTCCCGGCAAGCTCTCAGGGTATAAGTCACGAGCGACAAAAACACTCATTTTCGCGGAAAAGAACTGAGGCGCGAGACTCAATTCCATTAGAAACTCAAGCTGGTGACTACCGTAGCCAACTTCTTCTTTCAACTCGCGCTGTGCTGCTTCTTCTGGTGTTTCGCCCGGATCGATAAGCCCTTTGGGAAAGCCTAGCTGATAGTCATGCAGACCTGCTGCATACTCGCGAATAAGCAATAAGGTGTCATCGTCAATACAGGGAACAATCATTACCGCGCCACGGCCGCTGCCTTTCATACGCTCAAACTGGCGCTGCTCACCATTGCTGAACTTAAGATCAACCGCTTCTACACGCATTAGCCTGCTTTGCGCAACAACGCGACGGGATAAAATTTGCGGGACTTGTTTTTCTTTACTCATACGACAGGTCCAAGTCATTGTCTCTCTTTACTATAACGAGTCTGCGCACAGAAAACAGTGTCAATTTACGCTTTTCTTATAGAGTGCTACTATCTAAAACCCGTCCACCGGTAGTGAAGCGAGTAATATGACTGCAATAAAGCCTGAAACCGAAACTGAATACGATGTGGTTGTCATCGGTACTGGCCCCGGCGGCGAAGGCGCTGCTATGCAACTGGCCAAAAGCGGCTACAACGTTGCCATTGTAGAAAAACATAAAGCTCTTGGCGGCGGCTGCACGCATTGGGGGACCATTCCATCAAAAGCCCTGCGCCACTCGGTCAGTCGTTTAATTGAGTACAATAACAACCCACTGTTCTCTGGGCCAGGCTGGCAAAGCGGCATGACTTTCAGCCACATATTGCACTACGCCGAGTCGGTTATCCGCAAACAGGTCAAGCTGCGCAGTTCGTTTTACGACCGCAATGATGTCACCGTCGTACACGGTAAGGCCTCATTTTTAGACAAGAACCGTATTCGGGTAACTAAGCTAGACGGTTCGGTGGATGACCTGATTACAAAACATGTTGTTATCGCGACCGGCTCCCGGCCGTATAATCCCGAAGACGTCGATTTTTCGCACCCCCGCATTTACGACTCAGACAAGGTTCTGTCATTGTCACACGAGCCTAAAACCATTTTAATTTATGGTGCAGGTGTGGTCGGAAGTGAATACGCCAGTATTTTCCGTGGAATGGGCGTTAAAGTGGATCTCATTAATCAACGCGAACGTTTGCTGTCTTTTCTGGACGCTGAAATTTCCGATGCGCTCAGCTACCACTTACGCAACAGCGGCGTGGTCATCCGCCATAACGAAGAATATGACACCATTACTGGCTATGACGATAAAGTCGTTCTGAAAACCAAGTCCGGCAAAACCATGGCTGCCGACTGCCTGCTTTTTGCTAATGGCCGTTCCGGTAACATAGAAGAGCTAAACTGTCAGTCTGTAGGCCTTGAGCCCAACTACCGCGGGCAACTGGAGGTGAATGACAACTACCAGACAGCCGTGGAAAATATCTATGCAGTGGGTGACATTATTGGGTACCCCAGCTTAGCCAGTGCCGCTTACGATCAGGGCCGCATCTGTGCTTCAGCCATTATTAACGGCGACTGTGACAAAGTTCTGGTGAGTGACATACCGACCGGTATTTATACCATTCCGGAAATCAGTTCAGTGGGTAAAACCGAAGAAGAGCTCACCGAAATGAAAGTGCCTTATGAAGTTGGCCGAGCTCAGTTCAAGCATCTTGCCCGGGCGCAAATATCGGGTGCCGATGTGGGTTGCCTGAAACTGTTATTCCACCGCGAAACCAGAGAGCTTCTGGGTCTTCATTGCTTTGGTGAAAGGGCTTCAGAAATAGTACACATTGGTCAGGCTATTATGGAGCAGAAAAACGGTGGTAATACCATCGATTACTTTGTCAACACCACCTTTAACTATCCGACTATGGCAGAAGCGTACCGCGTTGCCGCATTAAATGGCATTAACCGCCTGCTGCAATAAGCCAGGTTACTGCCGTTTCTGGTACAGCGGCAGCTCAATTCGAACACACAAACCGCCTTCCGGGCGGTTTTGCAGTTTTATATCGCCGTCGTGACGATCAACAATACGCTTAATAATTGCCAACCCAAGCCCTGAGCCTACACCACCACGCGCTTTATCACCCTGAGTGAAAGGCTCAAAGAGTTTCTCTTGTTGTTCCTCGGGAATGCCAGGGCCGTCGTCGGTTATCCGGAACCAGACCCGTTTTTGCTTTTTATCGTGACCAGAGCTGACCACAACCCGCTGCTTACCGTAACGCTCAGCGTTTTCCAGCAAATTAATAATGACGCGCTTCATCGATAACGGGCGCAACCAAACCAAAGGCAACGTCCCTAAATCAAGTTCAAATTGCTTTGTCCAGTTGTCCGGTACATTCGCCACCGTTTGCTCAATGAGTTCATTAAGAGACTCTTTGCTGCTGCACTCCTGCTGATCAAGGCGGACATAATCAATAAACTGATCGATAATGTCATTCATGTCATCGATATCTTCAACGATCCCCTGAGCCAGAGAACCGTCTTCCTGCGGCATCATTTCAGCGGCCAGGCGAATGCGCGTTAGTGGCGTTCTTAAGTCATGAGAAACCCCTGCCATTAACAGGTTACGGTCGTTTTCAAGCTCACGAATACCCCGCGACATTTGGTTAAAAGCCCGGGTTACCGCAATAATTTCGTTTGCGCCTTTTTCAGGCAGTTGCTCAGGGAATTCTCCCCGCCCTACTCTGCGCGCCGATTCTTCCAGTGCTTTAAGTGGCCTGTTCAGCCAATTAGCAAACAGCATACCGCCGAATACACTCAAAAGACCAATTAACACCAAGTACATCACCAGCGGAGAGAACTGTCCGCGCTGCATACTATCCAATGGAACACGTATCCAGAAGTCAGGCGCCCGGGGTGGCTTTACCCAAAGGTAAAACTTTTGCCCCTGAGCAACTCTAACCTGTGACTTCCCACCCAGCATGTCGCTCATGTCATCCGACAAATAGCCGTAATAGGTGGAGTTGCCCAAGCCCTGCTGCTCGGCTTCAGTGTCATTAAACACTTCTATGCCAGTGGCTTCAGTGTAATAAGACATCAGTTCACGTTCGGTTTCAGCTGAATGCTGACGAGGAATGAACATAGTGCGGATATGCTTAGCCACCAACTCATTAATTTGCTCAATGGAAGGCCGGACAACATAGTTACTCACCATCACGTAAGAGACGAGCTGGTTAATAAGCAATACAAGAGCCAGCAGCGCAACCGTGCGGGCAAACGCTGACTTGGGAAATAACTTCATCAGGACTTCAGCTGACCATCCGGTACAAACACATAACCTAAGCCCCAGACCGTTTGAATATAACGCGGCTTAGTGGGGTCAACTTCAAGCATACGACGTAAGCGTGACACCTGAACATCTATAGAGCGTTCCAGTGCGCTGTAGTCACGCCCGCGTGCAAGGTGCATTAGTTTATCGCGGGAAAGCGGCTGACGAGCATTGCTGACTAAAGCCTTCAAAACAGCAAACTCACCACTGGTCAGCGGCATTGGTGTGTCGCCACGAAACATTTCACGAGTTCCCAGATTCAGTCTGAACTCACCAAAAGTGACTTCCTGATCTTCCTGCGAAGGTGCACCAGGTACTTCGGTACCGCGGCGACGCAATACCGCCCTTATCCGCGCCAGCAACTCGCGGGGGTTAAAGGGTTTTGCCAGATAATCGTCAGCCCCCAACTCCAGGCCAATAATACGATCAACTTCATCGCCTTTGGCGGTCAGCATAATAACCGGCAGGTTATTACCTTCGCTGCGTAGACGTTTACAAATAGACAGTCCGTCTTCACCCGGCAGCATCAGATCTAATACCAGTAAATTAAAATTCTCACGGGTCA
>NZ_DFTS01000061.1:13074-13381 GCF_002383015.1 Idiomarina sp. UBA4206 | reverse complement strand
CATCGATGCCGGTTTAGCACTGGAGAAACGAGGGAAGCGCCCGAATGCGGGCGCCATTCGTGTCCAGTTAGGTGACCGAGGCGGCCTTGCTCGCATCAAATCCATTTGGGAAAACTACCAGGGTAATCGTGACGAGCCGCTTTACCCAGCAAAACGGAGTGACCTGTCGTTTGATGTCCTACCGAGCGCCTATGCGGAGGAAGCTGAGTTGCTTATTGAGAAGGTATCGCAGGCCATGAAGCATATGGCGATTGCCGCCTACGGTGATGCGCAAAGCCTATTCGAGCGACGTCTTAAAAGTATCGAG
>NZ_DFTS01000061.1:4439-12947 GCF_002383015.1 Idiomarina sp. UBA4206 | reverse complement strand
AATCATGCCGCAGCAATTAGCGACTACGAGGAAAGCGAGCAGTCAGCCGTAGAGTGCGTTGAAAAGCTCGAGGATGAGCTCGACGAAATACAAACCGAGCGGGACACGCTGGCTGAGCAAAACGCGCAGTTACTGATTGAAAACGCAGAGCTTCGCGGAAAACTTGGTGCGTCCAAAGCGTAGTCCTTAATACCGATTTAAAGAGAGGTACATATGACCATTAAACTTGTGAGTTTTGTCGGTTTAGCGCCTGACGAATTACTGGAAAAAGCTGAAATGGAAATACAAAGCCAGCTTCACCACACCGATGGTGAGCTTGTCTTATACCGCAAGCCAACATTTAGGGGTTATAACTTACTGAAACCTTCAGCGGAAGTGCAGGGGCTTCTGCAATACTTCGCGTCTGTGGGGTGCGTATGCTCTGAGTACCGACTGGCGTACTCATTGTTTCCTGAAAATATGGACGAATGGCCACTTAAATCAGAGGACTTGGCTTTCCATTATGCCTTCAGTGCGGCCGAAGGGCGTCTTAATCTTGAGCATGACGAGCGTGTATCTGACCTGTTGAAAGCGTTCGAATTCAGCTCTGAATTTCCAAGGTATCGCTACATGGTAAATGACTTTATCCATAAATATGCGGAAGCCCGACAAGTCTCGGCCGACATTATCTGGCACTTTAATTACCTGTCAGAGCACGATGAAAAAGACCAACCATTTACGCAGGATATGACACTGGACAGTTGAAGTGGCTGCTAATCAATATTCGACAAAGTAGGGCTAGCTTGATGCTAGCCCTTTTTATTGGCTTCAGTTTTTGCAGCCATTTCGTTTGCAGGTTACCGGCGCGGTAGTGTTGCTCCAATGCGATGGTTTGACAGTCGTATCTTCACCGCACCCAGTTCTTCCACCTTTTCGGCCCTGATGAACAACGCTCTCTCCGGATTCGGGCGTATGTCTAACAGCCATAGAACTCTCCTTTTCTAGGTTATGCCGATATTGGCTTACTCTAGTGTAGGGCAAAACTCAAATTATGCGATTTTAAAGGGAGGACGGTCTGCACAGTGCCAAGAGCGGACGTTAGAATCTCATGATATTAATCGTTAGGGGGACCAACAGTAAAATACGCTCAATTCTCCAAAGTTTCACTTAGGTAACTCTATATGTACTTCAAGGCCTGTGGTGTAGGCATTGTTGAATGAAATTTTTCCATGGTGCAGTTGCACTATCTTATGTGTAATCGACAGGCCTAAACCAGATCCTGATACACCACTATGCTCTTGAAGTCGATAGAAACGCTCTCCCAAGCGCTCAAGTATTTCTTCAGGGACGCCCTTGCCTTCATCAGCAACCTTGATAATGACTCTATTAGCCGCCTCGGTCGCGACTATCTGTATTTTCGAATTTTTCGGCGAAAATTTCATTGCATTGGACAACAGGTTGGTTAAAGCGCTAACGATAAGAGTTTCGTCGCAAATTATTCGAATAGAGGAAACATCAATGTGCCACTGGTGATTTTCCACTTTATTAATTGGTAAGTTATTTAGCGCCAAAGAGACCAACTTACTGATTTCAACTTCCTCAAACTTTTCAGTAAAGTTTAGGCTATCAAGCCGGTTCAACAACAATAGTTGATTAACGAGGCGTGACATTCGCTCCACGGAGTAAAAAATTGACTTGCCAGAGTGCTTGGCATCGCCAAGTGAATCAGCTGAAATGACATTTTCGGCGTGTACTTGGATTGCGCTTAACGGTGTGCGCAGTTCGTGAGAAGCATCAGCGACAAACCGCTTTTCGCGTTCCGAAAACATTTTAATTTGATGCAACAACCGATTTAGTGCTTGCCGGATCGGAACCAACTCATTGGGTAGCTCGGACTCAACTGGCGACAAGTTATTTAACTCCCTAGCTCTTAGGTCGGCAGCAAAACGGTTTACGGGTTTTAGGACAATATAAACGATGAACAGTATTATTAGGCTTATTGGAACCCACATTAATAATAGTGGATAGAGTTGCTCTGAGGCTAAATAGCCACTCAGCTCACCTCGAACATCCTGACGCTGAAAAGTATGAACCCATATGTCTTTCGATTCCTCGAAGTAGCTAAAGATAAACCACGTGTTTTTGTCACTCTTTAATGTATGGTAACCGGCTTCTAAACCCTTAAGGCTCAATGATTGAGGCTGGTTTGTTGAAGCCAGCAAATTACCGTCAACACCATGAATTTGGTAGCCAATCTTAGACTCATATTTATGACCGCTGGGACCTTTCTCTTCAGTGGAGCTACCCTCACCGACATCATCATATGCGGATATCGGAATTATTTGAGTGACTGACAGTTTATTTTTGGGCGGCGCATAAAATGTCGCGAGTGACTTTGCGGTTTGAGCCAGTTGCGCATCAAAAACCTCATCCAGCTCATGCAAAATATCTCGGTAGCTAGCCCACGCGGTGGCGGCGAGTACAGTAACAACGGCTAAGTTGATGCCAACAACCAATGAACGACGAAGTGACCACAGGCTCATGATGATCCATCTTGTAAGCGATAACCTAGACCTCTTATAGTTGAGATAAGGCTACCATCGATTTTCTTGCGTAAATAGTGGATGTGCACTTCCAACGAATTACTCTCATGATCGCCTTCCCACCCATAGCACGCACTGGCTAATTGCTCTTTACTCACTATTTTTCCTTTATGCAGCGCTAACTGTTTCAGTAGCAGCCACTCAAGTCGAGTTAAATTAATCGTTTTGTCACGAAAACGGCATTCCTGTGATGATAGGTTAATAGTCAGCTGCCCACAGGTTATAATATCGTTTAAGTGCTGGTTTGCTTTGCGAACCTGCACTCGAATACGCGCTTCTAATTCGCGTAATTCAAAAGGCTTAACCACATAGTCGTTGGCGCCTTCGTTTAATGCCAGTACTTTAGTATCAATATCATCCCACGCTGTAAGTACGAGAATCGGGATTTCTTGGCCTGCTTTCCTTAACTTTTTAATCAGTGGTACGGCATTTCCATCGGGCAGTCCGAGATCAAATATTGCAAGATCAAATTTATCTGTCCTAAGGGCGCTCTCAGCTTGAGACAAGTTTGCCGCTAGTTCAACTAAGTATCCCATTCGGCTCAGACCCTTGATTATTCCTTCCGCCAAATGCCTATCATCTTCTAGTAGTAGCAAACGCATGTGCGTACCGTCCATCAGGTTTAGTCAAGTCAAGGTGTTCGTTGTAAACAGAGGCTTCAACATTAAAGTAGCCCAGGATCGTGTGCGAGAAATTATCATGGCTGATAGTAGCGCTCGTTTCGTGTTTACTTACACTGAATATGTCGGACGGCCATACTATCCAGGGTATGTGGCGCTGTTCTTCTGGAGCTATCCAGTTAGGCAAGCCATGCAGATAGATACCGTTATCACCGAGTGATTCACCATGGTCAGATACATACATCATACTGCTGTCTAGTTCAGTGTGGCTTTTCAATAACTTTATGACCTGACTTACCAGTTGGTCGGTCACGAGCAAACTGTTGTCATATGCATTAGTGATTTCATCCACAGAACAATTCGACAGCTCTTGGCTTTTACATTCGGGTAAAAACCGTTTCATTTCGTTAGGCGACCGTTCGTAATAGGCAGGCCCGTGACTTCCCATTTGATGAAGCACAATAATTGAGTCTTGATGCAAATTGCTTAACCAAGATTTGAGTTGTTCGAGCATATCTATATCATAGCATTGCCATTCTTCACATCGGGATTCGCTCATTTTGACGGTTTTAATTCGGTTACAGACATCTTTGCAGCCAGAGTTATTTTCTATCCATGTTGCATTAATACCAGCAGTTTCTAAAACATCTAATACATTACTCGAGTTTCTAGCAACATCCGAGTAATTATCAGCGGTTAAAAAACTGAACATGCACGGCACTGAAATAGCAGTTGCCGTTCCACAAGACGTAGCTTTTTTATAGCTGAATATTGGCTCTGATGTCATGAGCGCATTCAGTGAAGGCGTTGTCGGTCGAGCATAGTTATTGATTGCAAAATGATCCGCACGCGCTGTCTCACCCAAAACGATTACCATGACTCTCGGTTTTTCAGACGTACCTACCTGAACGGCATCTTGCCCTAGTCTTATAAATTGAGTTGGGGTTTCTAGTTTTCGTTTCAAAGCCGAGACGGTTGATGATATGACGTTGAAAGGAGCAACTCTGTACTTCACATCTCGATGGTTGCGAAATAAAGACGCGAAGTCGTCATAACTGGTGTAAGCGATACCGACCGCTAATATTGAAAAGCAAGTCGCCGCTGCAAGACCTTGTTTTATTTTTGTTGTCGCACTGGAAGTGGGGAGTTTTATATACGCCAGCAATAGCGATGGGATAACACCAAGTGTTATGAAGGTTTCAAAAAAACTTCCCGAGAGTTGTTCACGAGCCTCAGCCGTATCGGTCTCAATTGCATTAATTATCATATCTGCATCAATGATAATGCCATATTCCGACATGTAAAAAAGTGCAGGAGCAGCAAGAACAAACAACAATATTGCGAATGGCTTAAAAGCATTAACGCATCGACTGATGGCGAGCGCAACAGTATAGAAAAAAGCAATGAACACCATCAGTTTGACTTGCGTGAACCCATGAACCCCGTATTCACTCAACGCACTCACAAGAGGACCCGAGTATGCTAGAGCAAGCCAAGCCGCAACGAGTATTAATAGAACTGGAAAATTAAGCGTCAGTCGCTGCATATTGCTCACCTATATGAAAGATAAATAAAGAAACACTCCAACAGATGAATGCTGTTGTTATGTCATCAATAAAGAAGTGCGCGCCCCGCAGCTGTTGAACAGCTCCAAGTAAAAAGCCGGAAGAAAGTGCGAGAATTAGCGAAGCTTTCGCAAGAAGAGGCCTGTTTTTACGCCAGAAAAAGTACAGAGCAATCCAGGCAAAGCCAATACTTGAATGTCCCGAAGGAAAGCACCGACCCAAGCCAAAATGAGTGTCGTTGAACGACCATAAACTGATATATGGTTTGACTCCTCCGTATAACTGCAAATCCCAAGGACAGTCCATACCAAGCATCGCCTTGAGGTAATTCACTAAACCAAAAGACAACAAAACCGATAAGAGTAACAATACATACCGGCGCCGCTTGCTTTCCCCTTTGCTTGATAAGAACTGAGCCACGGTTAAGGCTAGGACAAGCACTACAAATGCGAGATTAAGCTTCCGTATACCGTCATGAAGAATCGTTTCAGTGATAAAGTGGTGCCTTAAAGACCACTGTCCCCCTTCAAGCTGGTATAACGCATTGGCGACTAAAAACTTAAGCTCTAGAAATTCTACGACCAGTAATATAGCGACAAAAACCGCCAAAACACTTGCCCAACGCCTCCAAACCGTCATGGACTTTAAAGCGGCCATAATACAGCTACCCAAACGACGATGAACTGACAGATAGCAATGAATACTGCAGCCGAGGCGATGTCCTTTGCTCGACCGCTGAGCTCGTGAAAGTCGGCGCCAATGCGGTCGACAACCGTTTCAATGGCGGAGTTTAGTAGCTCCGTAATAAGTAAACCAAGCAATGACATGAACATTAGCAACCGCTCTGAAAGCTCAAGCTCTGCTATCACTAAAACTGGCAACAACACCAACAATAAAAGTACCTCTTGTCGAAAAGCTGCTTCAAAACACCACGCCGCTCTGAGCCCTTTCATGGAATATTGCGTTGCATCGATGATTCGGGCTATGCCAGTTTTTCCTGGTTTCATAGTCACCTCTTGAGAAATAAAAACTGCATAGTAAACAGTCAATATTAAGTTCAGCTTAAGGTTCGTTCTTTAGTATCGCGTTCATTATCAGAGCTAAGTTGGGCTACTAATGAGCAATACACCTTTATTAAAAGAACTGAAGTCGTCGCTATTCCAATACCGGACGCTTATAGCGGGTTTTTCGCTGGGTCTAATTATCCTGAGTGTTAGTCGCTTACTATTATTTATATGGCAGTTTGAACGCGTAACTGAGGCAGGAGAGCTCAGTTACTTGATGTTAATGGGCCTCAGAGCAGACATCGTTCAGATGGGTTATCTGACGCTACCTTTATTGCTATTCGCGCCATTATTTTTAAATCGCTGGGGTGTGAGGGCTTGGCAAACAGTTCAAAGCGTTTGGTTGATTATTGCTATCACCTATATCACGTTTATGGAGGTCTCAACGCCCGCCTTTGTTATGCAATACGACTTGCGACCTAACCGTCTGTTTGTTGAGTATTTAGAGTACCCGAGGGAAGTGTTAAGCACCCTTTGGGGAGGGTTTAAAGTCTGGTTACTTTTGACCGCGGTAGTGTTGGGTATTTGCTTATTCGGACTCGGTAAGCTTGCTAAGCGACTGAACCAGACAACTTATGGTCATAAACAATACACTGGCAGGGCGCTTATTGTTTGGCCGCTTTTGATGGTAATTGTTTTTGCCGGTGTGCGGTCAACGTTAGCGCATCGCCCGGCGAACCCAGCATTTTTTGCGGTGACATCGGATGCTTTGGTGAATAGTTTAGTTATCAGTTCGGCCTATTCGCTTGAATACGCAATTTACAGCATGAGGCACGAGGAAAATGCCTCTCGTATATACGGTGATGCCAGTTTAGAGAAAATTCTTAACATAGTTAAAAGCCAGCCACACTTAGCAGGCAAGGCATTTCCATCTGACGAATACCCCACAGTGCACTTTAATAAAGCTTCCCGGAGCTTCGACAAACCCAAAAATATTGTCGTTATCTTGGAGGAAAGTTTAGGTGCGACTTTTGTTGAAGATCTCGGTGGGATTAATGTCACACCAAACCTAAAGCGACTTAGTAAGGAAGGGTGGTGGTTTCAGCAGCTTTACGCAACTGGCACTCGGTCAGTTCGTGGTATTGAGGCGGTTATTTCAAGCTTCTTACCCACACCGGGAAGAAGTACCGTGAAACTTTCACTGTCTCAGCAAAATTTTTATACCGCTGCTGACCTGTTGTCGCGTGAGGGATACTTCACTGAGTTTATTTATGGTGGTGAAACCCACTTTGACAACATGGGAAGTTTTTTCGCAAGTAATGGTTTTCAGTCTATTCTTGGTCAGAGTGACATTGATAACCCCAAGTTTGTCGGTAGCTGGGGAGCGAGCGATGAGGACCTGTTTAATACCGCTCATAAAAGGTTTGAGATGCTAACTAAAAAGGGAGCTCCCTTCTTTAGCTTGGTGTTTACCTCATCAAACCACGAACCATTTGAGTTTCCAGACGATGAAGTCGAGCTCTATTCTGCGCCCAAGAACTCGGTAGAAAACGCTGTCAAATATGCTGACTTTGCGCTGGGTAAGTTTATCAACAAAGCAAAGGCGAGTGATTACTGGGAAAATACGATTTTTTTGATTGTCGCTGATCACGATACGCGCGTCTATGGAAACGAGTTAGTTCCGATCCAAAAGTTTCGTATTCCAGGACTCATTCTGGGTGGCTCTATTCAACCCAAAGAGATTGATGAAATTACCAGTCAGATTGACTTAATGCCTACGGTTATCTCGCTTGCAGGCGTTTCAGCTTGGACCCCGGCGATAGGCCAGGACATTTCGAATGATAACGTGCCACCGGCTAATCGTGCCATGATGCAATTTGGTAATAACTACGCATGGATGACACCCAAAGGAGTAGCGATTTTAACTCCTGGAGAGGATAAAACCGGTCACTATGACTTCGATGAGAGCGACTTTGTGGCTGACCAAAACATCAGTCAGCAGTTGCGTAATGAGGCACTAGCTCATGCATTATTGCCTTCTTGGCTATATCAACACCGAGCATATTTTGTCCCAGAAAGTTTAACTAAGCTTTCTAACGAATAGATCCTAGCTAGAAATTAGTAATTGAGCGAATGCGCGGCTACTACTGGGGCTGTAGTTGGTCCGCTTTTCGCTCAAAGCGGACTGAATTCGCAATGTATGACGAATATCTACTAACTAACCTTTTCCCAATTGAAAAATTTACTATCTGCTAAATCAAGCATCTCAATATCTTCTGCCGTATCACCGTATGCATAAATGTGTTCAAATTCATCTAGCTTAATTAATGCTCGGATTCTTTCAACTTTTTTTCTACCGGTACAGTCACCATCCAGATAATGACCAGTCAGCAGACCTTCTCTTTCCTCAAGATTGACTCCGCACAGTTCAAAGCCCATCTTTTCACACCATGGTCCGAGATAAACGGTAAGCGAAGCAGAAACAATGACTATCCGATCGCCACGCGCTTTATGCCAGTTCAAGCGCTCGATGGCTTCAGGACGTAAAACGTTCGGAATAAATGCGTCAGCATGTTTGCGACCTAATTCGGCTGTATCCGACACCGGCAAATTTTTAAAGCCGACTTGAACTATTTTTTGTCGAATATAGGATGACGACAACAAACCGTATCTGTGACCAATGATTAAAGGAGTTAGCAGGATCTTCCCTACACGCATTCTTTTGCGAGGTATGACA